>NZ_JADYXA010000030.1:0-45187 GCF_015864495.1 Pseudoalteromonas sp. SWYJZ98
CTGTTTAAATTCATTAAAGCTAGAGCGATAGGGTAATAGCTCTAGCTTGGCATACTGGCAGGATCAGTCAATAGCTAAAAAAGATCCTTAGAAAATAATTTGTCTTGGTGAATAGTTACAATATTAGTTTAAATTTAAAAGCCGCTTACTTGTAAAAGTAAGCGGCTTTTTTATGTCTAAACTTTACAAAAAAAGGCCGCTATCATTAGATAGCGACCTTTTTGATTAACCAAAACTATTTAAGTTATTTAAACTCTGATTACTTAGTATAAGCCCGTGGCATTTTTGAATCTGTTGTATAACGGTCACGCAGTTTATCTTGACGAGATTGTGTAGAAACCTCAACGCCATTAATAAACATTTTGCTCACATGGCTGCTTAGCTCAAACGGGTCATTACTCCATATTACTACATCAGCAGCTTTGCCAACTTCAAGGCTACCTGCATTAATGCCAAATACATCAGCAACGTTTGATGTAACCGCTTTTAACGCACCTTCTTGGCTCATACCGTACGACACAGCATTACCAGCATCAAAACGCAGCTGATAAATATTGTGACTTGCATCACCACCTACCGTTAATAATACTTTAACGCCTGCTTTTTCAAGCACACTTGCATTATCTAAACTTGCATGAAGCGAATCAAAGCTTCCTGGTAAGCTATCCATTGCACTAATAATCACTGGAATATTTGCTTTAGCAACGCGCTCTTTTACTACAACAGCGTCTTGTGCGCCGTTAAGTACTAAATTAATGCCAAATTGCTCTTTTACTTTAATTAGCTCAATAATATCAGCCGCACGCGAAACGCCAACCACTAATGGCATTTCACCACTGAGTACTTTAGCCATTACTTTATCTTCAGTACTTGGCTTGTCGTCATCTTTTTTCGCTTTTTTACCGGCTTTAGTTTTGTGCTCATCAAGCTTATTAATCAGTGTTTGCAAAGTAAAAGCACGTGAGCCTTTACTACGCTCACCTAAGTAAACAATTAAAGCCGCTTGTTTTTGCATGTCGCTGTCAAAACTACCACTTAAATCAACAACACTCGCAAGGCCTGAAAAAATGCTATCGCCGCCATGAGGAGTAATTACATCGCGTGTTACGCCGCCTTTACGAGCGTAAGGAATTAAGCTTGAATGTGCGTTGTAAGCAAGGCTTACATCAAAATCAATACCAGCTTTTTCTTCACCTGCATCGCGAGAGCCTGCAACTGCACTTACTTCAACCAAACCAAGTTGATTAATACTTGCTATAAAGCCAGGGGTTACAATTTGCCCCTTTGCATCAATAATTTGATCTACTTTAATTTCAGCTGGGTTAATCGCTGTGATTTTACCATCTGTCATTACAATGCTTGCCGCTTCTAATACACCTTGATCAGAAGACGTATGCAATGTTGCATTAATAATTGCTAGCGATTGTGCGCTTACAGCACCAGATGCTAATAATCCTGCAGCAACCAGAGAAAGCGAAAACGAACGTGATAAATTTTTCATTCTGGGTGCTCCTTATTGTTGACCTAACATAAAATCACTTGTTGCTTGGTACGCGCTGTCGTTTCTATCGTAAACCTTTGCACCATCAACAAACACTTGTTCAGCTTTAGCATAGACACTAAATGGGCTTTGATTCCAAATAACAACATCGCCCTGCTTACCCGCTTCTAGTGAACCTGTTTTGTCATCAATACCTAACGATTTAGCAGCGTTAGACGTGATCCATTTAATAGCGTGTTGCTCAGAAATATCAAAACCATTTTCGTTAGCTCGGTACATAACCTTGCCCGCTTCTTGGTTTAAACGCTGAATAGTAGTATCTGAATCTGAGTGAACAACTGCACACGAGTTTTTAACCGCATCAACAATAGCCACATTTTCTTGAACCATGTCGTAGGCTTCCATTTTAAAGCCCCACCAGTCTGGCCAAAGTGCAGCACACGAACCATTTTGCGCAAGTAAGTCAGCAATTTTATATGCTTCTACACCGTGGTGAAAAGTACCCGCGTGGTAACCAAATTCTTTTGACAGGTCAATCATCATTGCCATTTCTTCAGCTTTATAACAATGATTATGAATACGTACTTCGCCTTCAAGCACACCGCGAAGCGTATCGTGTTTAATATCACGTACTGGTGCTTCTGGGTTTAAACCTGCCGCGTAATCAGCATCGTACTTATCCCATGCACGTTTGTACTCAGCGGCTTCAGCCCACGCCATACGGTAACCAGCCATATTACCCATACGGGTTGAAGGCAATACACCTTGACGACCATAAACACGTTTAGGGTTTTCACCACACGCCATTTTTAAACCATACGGCGCCTCTGGAAATTTCATCCCTTGCATAGTGTGTGCTGGTACGTTTTTAAGCGTAACGCCGCGTCCACCAAATAAGTTAGCTGAGCCTGGTAAAATTTGTAGAGAAGTAATGCCGCCTTCGCGTGCACGATTAAAGCCTGGGTCTTGTGGCCAAACAGAATGCTCAACCCACACTTCTGCAGTGTTAGGGCTGGTCATTTCGTTACCATCTTGATGCGACTCGACCGACGGACTTGGGTATGCGCCTAAATGTGAATGTACGTCAATAATACCCGGTGTTACCCATTTCCCTTGTGCATCAATTGTAATATCAGCAGTGGCTGTTAAGTCTTTACCGACTTGTTGTACTTTACCATCAACAAGTAATACATCAGCCTCATCTAAACGCTCACCAGTACCTGTAAGTACTGTTGCATTTGTAATAAGAGTGCTTGATGTAGAAATTGGCTGATAAGTACTTGGGTAAGGATTTTTGTTAATTGTTATTTTATCGTCTTGTGGGCCGTTTTCTTGGCAGCCTACAAGTGCAGCAGCTAAGCCAACCGCTAATAAAGAAGGTGCAAATTTTTGCATGTTGTTTGGATCTCCTGTTTTTTTGCTACTTTAGCGAAACCTAAAGGATAAAGCCAAAAAAACAGGTGAAAACGCAGTTAATTAAGATGAATTTCTGTAATTATTTCTTTATATAATTGTTATACAGCTTTTCAAGCGCACCTTCGGTGGTAAGCGAGGGATCTTTACTAATAAAGTGCTTAACCGTACGCGTTACAAAATCAGAGTTTTGCTTATGTAGCTTTGAAAAATCTTTAATAAGTGTATTACCATCTTTAGCCGCAGTAACTTTGTCATGACGATGACGATACTGGCTCAATGCTTTATTAAAATCGCCTTGATAGTCTTCAACCAAAATTTTATAAAAGTCGCTTTTTTGAACATTTAAATCGTTAATGCAGTAATTAAGCGCCTCTTTAAAGTCGGTAAATATCATGCCTTCTACATCAAACTCTTTTGTTTTTTCGCGCACGGCTACTTTGGCATCTTCTGTGGCATAGCTAAAACCCGTAAAGGCTAAACGCTCAGCGGCTTCTTTGCCTAATTTCATACCCGCTTGAATACTATGGGCAAACTCGTCGCTCATGTCGCCAAGTTCGCTTTCTTCCCACATGTTATAAACGCGCAATGGTTTAGCATATTTATTTGAGAGCTTTTTTTTAAGCTTGGTAAAGCGCTCATCAATCGTCATCAGTCTTTCGTTATGTAAAAGTGCATGGCACTCATAACACGCAGGGATAGAGATAAAGTCAGCCTCTTCACCTAAATCAACAATACTTTGTAGCATATGCAGTGGCGGACAATGATCGCGCTCTGTCGCTTCACAGCCACAATAAAAACACTGATTAAAATGCTGCTGATCGCACGCGTATGCTTGCTGATAATAACTGGCTAACGTTTTGCTCACCGTTGCTCCTAAAAAAACACGACTAAATTATGGGGGCGATAATAACAGCCTGAAAAAATAAGTTATACCAATTGCATTAAATTAGTGCTCTATTATTTTGCTAAGAAAATAGTGCAATAACAGGCACAAATAACAACGTGTAGTTATTCTATACAAATAATTTTTAACGCAGTAAGTACACTATTTAATGCAATAGAATGATTATGTTTTTTATTAGTCGCTAGATTTAAATAACGGCCGCTATTAAACCAAATAAACCACCAAACACACCGCCCCATACTACAAGCCAACCTAGGTGCTCGCGGATCATGGTCTGAATAATCTCTTTAACCATTTTAGGAGTAAGCTCATCTAAGCGCTCATCAACTAGTTTAAGCACCGTTTTATGTAGGCTTTCTGCGCTATTACCTTGTGAAAGTGTTTGGCTTACTAATGCTTTAAAGTCGTCAGTTTGAGAAATCTCACTAAGCGACAACTGCATTTTTTCAATAAACTTTTCACGCATCGGCTCTATTGCCGCTGTACCGCCAAACATTCCTAGCATACTACCAAACTGAGACTGCTCTATTACCTCTAACAAATTGTCGAATGCAGGGTTTAAATCAACATTGCTAATTATTGGCTCAAAGTCGATATTGGGCTGTGCTTTATTGAGTAAATTATTAATTTTTTGCTCTGAAAAAAACTCCGTTAATATTAAGTTTCGTATAGCGACTTTAAAGCTTTCAAACTTAAGCGCTATAACACCTGAACCATATAAAAACGGGACTTTTTCGAATAACATATGAATAGCTAATAAATTAGTTACCGCGCCAGAAAGTGCAAATAAACCAACAGACAACACAATTGCTTGGTTAAACATAAAACCTACAACAACACATAAACCCGCTAGCAAATTGGTTATTAAACTTTTGTTCATTTTAACTCCACTACAGTAAGTGTAATTTTATTCAATATAGCCGTTAATTTTACAACGTTTAGATTGTTAAATTAATACCTTTTTGCCATAGTTTAAGTATCTGTTTAAAAGGCGAGCAATTGTTATGTGGAAAACAGTAAATGAGCACATCAGCCAAGCCATTAATTTTGACTTTAAGCACACCTACAAACGCCAATTACAAAGTACAAACACCGACAAACTATTTCATATTACCAATGGTACGCATAACTACTTCGTTAAAATAGCACTAAAAAGTGAGCTCGAGCGTTTAGAAAGTGAATTTATTGGCTTAAAGCTTTTGACGCAAAATAGTAACTTTAAAGTACCTGAATGTATTACAACTGGTGCAAATATAGAGTTTTCGTTTATTGTTTTACAATGGCTTGTTTTAGATAAACAACCCCACGACACGTGGACCAATATGGGACGCAACCTCGCTAAAATGCATCAAAAACATGACCAAGCTATGTTTGGTTTTGATGTTGACAATTACCTAGCCACAACCACACAGCCAAACCGCTGGCACAAAAAGTGGGATGTATTTTACGCCGAAGAACGTATAGGGTGGCAATTACAGCTACTCGCTGAAAAAGGCATTAACTTTATTGAGTCCGAACGCTTAATTAATACCGTAAAAGAGCAACTACATAGCCATCAAGTACAACCTTCATTACTGCATGGCGATTTTTGGCGTGGAAATATGGGCTTTTTAAAAGCAGAACCAACAATATTTAACCCGGCTTGTTATTATGGTGATCGGGAAGTAGATATTGCAATGAGCGAACTATTTGCCCCCCTGCCTAAAGACTTTTATAGCGCCTATAACGCGCACTACCCGCTTTCTCAAAATTACGAAAAACGTAAGTTAATATATCAGCTATACCCCATTTTAAATCACGCCAATATCTTTGCAGGTCACTATCTTACTGAAGCTAAACAACATATAGAAAAGCTGGTATTTGAAGGTATAAAATAAGTGTCATAAGCTGCATTTCAACACTATATTTAATGAGTAAGTAGGGGTTCATCTGTAAGCGATTAAGTTGAACCTAACTTAATTATTTATAACTGGAGTGATTATGAAAGATTTTTTATCACAACGAATAACGTGCCCACACTGCGGTCACCACATACATCTAGACCTAGACGCAAGCAGCGGCGATCAAGACTATATAGAAGATTGCACTGCCTGCTGTAACCCAATTCATTTAAATATGCATATAGACCATGCTAACAATAAATTGGAGCTACACGTAGACAGTGACGACGAACAAATATTTTAACTTAAGCCTGATGGCGTAAGTAGTTCTCTACCGTATTTACAATAGTGTAAGTTTGCTGATCAACTTCAATATTAAACTTGTCACCCACTTGCGCTGCACCAATGTTTGTAATGGCGAGCGTTTCCGGAATTAGGTGTATCCAAAAACCTTGTTCATCAACTTCGCCTACGGTTAAGCTTGCGCCATTTATAGCAACAAAGCCTTTATATAACACGTACTTTTGCCACTCTTTTGGCAAGCTTAATTGTATTTTGCAGTTATTCTCAAGCTTCACTATTTGAGAGATTTGTGACGTACAATGAATATGCCCAGACACTATATGCCCACCAAGCTCAGTACCAAACGTAACAGAGCGTTCGTAATTTACTAAACTACCTAGCTCAAGCAGGCCTAAATTGGTTAACTTTAGCGTTTCATCAATCACATCAAAATGCACTTGCGCCACCACATCATGATTACTTAGCTCAACTTGCACAACAGTTAAACAACAGCCATTAATAGCAATGCTTGCGCCTAAATCTAAATGCTTAACGTACTCATCGCCCACCGATACAACTAAGCGTAACACACCATCAGTTTGAGTTTTAGAGACCACTGTTGCTTGTGTTTGCACTATTCCTGTAAACATAAAATCACTTAAAATTATTACAAAGTGCTAGTTTAACGTATCAACTCATAAAATCATTCACTACTATGATTTTTATTTGAAACGCAATGGATTACAATTGTCGCCTGTTTTATTTAGTAGCTTTTTTTATGACCTTTTGCAATTGGGAAGCCAAGCGTTTACTTTCCCTAGCCTTACCTGTTTTTTTAGCACAAGTTACACTTATTTTAATGTCGGTAGTCGACACAATTATGGCTGGCCAAGTTAGCCCTACTGACTTAGCTGCACTTTCTATTGCAACAGGGATATGGAACCCATTATTACTGGCTCTGCAAGGTATTTTATTAGCGCTCACTGGTATTATTGCGCAGTTTTCGGGCAGCGATGACCGCAAAGGCATTAGTCACTATTTTCAACAATCACTTTATTTAACCGCTATTTTAAGCTTTACAGGTTTTGGTATTGCCCATTTAGCAGATGCCATTATTTTAAAGCTCGATACAACGCCTGCTATTGCAAACCTTGCCATTGACTACATCCATTTTGTGAAATGGGGTGTGTTTGGGTTTTTAATTTTTACAGTATACAGAAACGTTACCGAAGGCATGGGGATGACCAAACCCGCCTTTTACATAAGCCTATTAGGTTTAGCCGTTAATATTCCAGTAAATTATATTTTCATAAATGGCTTATTTGGTTTTCCCGCTTATGGCGGCGCAGGCTGTGGCATTGCCACAGCAATTGTTTTAACTGTTATGGCAATAGCACAAGTTACTTACTGCCAAATGAGTAAAAAGGTAGATGCTAAAGGCCTGCTTTCATCATTCGGAAAACCTAATTTCACTACCATTGGTATTATTACTAAGCTAGGTATACCAATTTCACTAGCCACCTTTTTTGAAGTCACTTTATTTGCGTGTATACCGCTATTTATTGCGCATTTAGGTGCAGTGGCTGTGTCGGGGCATCAAATAGCAGCGAGTGTAACTACATTGCTTTTTATGATGCCGCTGAGCCTCTCTATCGCTATAAGTATTCGTATTGGTAATCTATATGGTCAAAATAATTTACAGCAGTTAAAAGTTGCCGTATCGACTAGTTACATATTAGCTATTGTAATTGCACTATTTTTGGCACTTATGACTTTTACAGGTCGTGATTTAATTAGCCAACTTTATACCGACAGCCCCGCTGTAATGGCTCTGGCTTCATCAATTATGATACTAGCGTGTGTCTACCAGTTACCCGATGCATTACAGGTTGCTGCAAATGGCATGCTTCGTGGGTTAAAATACACCACGCCTATATCGTATATTACGTTTATATCGTATTGGTTAATCGGTTTTTGTTTAGGTTACGTATTAGCAAGAACAGACATAATTGTGCCAGCTATGGGGCCGCATGGCTTTTGGGTTGGAATAATAGTAGGCCTTAGTGTCGCTGCTATTTTATTAATGCTAACAGTAAGAAAGCGTCTAAAATATGAATTTGCTAACAGTGATTCACTCAATCAAAACTAATAAGATCAGCCTTAAATCATTACCAGCTGCTTTGTTGGTAATGTGTTTTTTAATGCTTACAGGCTGCAACAAACCACAAAGTACTGTAAACGCTACTTATATTGAACGCTTAAGTAGCACAGTTAATGCAAGCCCAACACAGCCTAAGCCGCTCAAGCAACTCCCTTTACTGCAGCCTCCCCCAATAGCACAAAGTGACTTAACACTGAGTATTGTGGAGCTTGCAGGCATTAGCCAATGTAAGCTTAACGTGCTTATAAGTGAGCACAATAACCAATTAGGAAAAACAGCCAGCGCTGCTGGGCAATTAAAGTATCAAATAAACTTTATTAAAAGTACGCAGGTTTGCTTAAATACGCTTGATAAAAATAGCCCTAGTTACACAAAAATACTCGCAGCCAAAAACTATAAAGAAACACACCTAATGTACTTTTTTAATACCATGTTATTTAGAGAACCTGAGTTAAATCGTACCTGGCAACTCACCTCAAACGAGCTCACTACTGAACCCGCTGGTTTTAGCGATACCGTATTTGCGCTAAAGCAACTTGTACTCATTAAGCAGCAAATTAAAGCTAAAGAGTTTAGTACAATTAATAGCGATTCTATTTTTAGCGCACTCGAGCAGCTTAATAAATTTCAATTTAACCAAGCACTCATTCAATCAGTCCGTATGCAGGTCGTGTTAAATAACAACGCCACACAGTTTGTACAAACACTAAACTTTAATACGCTGTGCCCAGAGGATAAAAATAATAAAAACGCAAAAATCATAAGCAACGTATTTCAAAAGTTTTACCTAAAAGAAATTCAGCCCTATCAAGCGCAATTAACTGGTTATCTAGAGGTACTGCAACCACTTTATAACGAGCTTTGGTTTAACGAAAGTATCTCAAGCCCTCAAATTAATAACTTAGTAAAAACGGGCTCGACAAGTAACTTACTGAACTTACTTAAAAGCTCAGCTAAAAAACATGTGGTTTGGTGGCAAGGTTTTTATAAAACGTGTGAAATAAGCCCAATATGAATAAAAAAACGGCAAATAAACTCAAAAACAACAAACTTGCTTGATTCACCAACCGCCACGCTATATATTAGCCGCCGTTGTTAAGCAATTAACACTTACTTAAATAAAGTAATACGACTGTAGCTCAGCTGGTTAGAGCACTACCTTGACATGGTAGGGGTCGGTGGTTCGAATCCACTCAGTCGTACCAAAATTTAAGAACCCTAAAAAAATTGTACGACCGTAGCTCAGCTGGTTAGAGCGCTACCTTGACATGGTAGAGGTCGGTGGTTCGAATCCACTCGGTCGTACCAATTAAACTCTATATTTCAAACAGTTAAAAAACCCTATTCAATCTACTCGTTTGATTTTTTGTTGAAAATTAAATTCTTAGTTTTTTATTATTTTGTATTCAAAGTTTTAAAATAATGAGAGCCAAGCCTCAAAAGATCATCTTAAAAATTCCAGTTTTTATCGATTTGTGCCCAAACTTGTGCCCAAGCGCCCAAAGCACATTTTTAGCTCTTTAATCCACCTCAAAATTAGACCCCTACCCCTGATAATTACAAGTCAAATTATAAGATTGAATGGCAATGTATAAATACAGCACAACAGGGAATGACAGCTCTAGGCTATCTGCTCTACTTCTACTAGCGTAAAGTAAGGAAACACACCGCATACTATTGAACACAACTGGTAAGCTAAAGCTTTATACCAGTGATTTATAACTATAATAAAAAGATTCAAGTAAGTATCCCGGCTAACAAACGCTCCTAGCACATATACAAGAGGCGCATTCCAATTAATTGCCACTTCGTTCGTTGAGTAACTACACCAGCTATCGCTGTATGATTTTGCAGGTTCGTTGGAATCATAGTTACACTCATCCTGCTGCCCAGCTTGGGGACCGCCAACTAACATACCTGGTACTGGAGCTGTAATGCCATCACTTTGTGAAATTCGATGATGCGGGTGTTGTGGTGTTTTATCACCAAAACCAGTAACAAACGAATACCCTGTTGGGTTGCGTCCTAAAATGTAATCAACAAGCCCTTGCGCAGCCTTTAAGTACTGCGAATTATTATTTAACTCAGCGGCTTGTAGCAAAACTATTGCTTTATTTAACGCTGCTGAATTACTTCCCCACACAAAGTCAGACTTTTCCATCGCAACAATATATGGGCTATTTTTATGTTGTTTTAAATACACATCAGCTAAGTGTTTTTGCTTTATTTTAAGATCTTCGTATTCTTGTTCACTCAATAAATCTTTTGCCTTAAACAGTAAACTGCTTAAAGAAAGATACGATACATTTCTCCATGAAGGAGCTGAATAATGAATATTTATCTCTTTGTAAGTATTATAAAAACCTTTATCTCTAGTTGTTATAAATAACTCTGCAGCGGCCCAAGCAAACTCATCTTTTAGCTGATTATCACCATACTCTCCACTTTTAATATCATCAGGTTGCTCATAATATTGGGTTTGATTTTCAAGCGAGTACTTCCATGCGTTAATTGCAGCCGCTAAATATTGCTTACTTTTATTGGGATAATAGGGAGCAAGTACTCTACTGGCCACCGATAACGTCGCGGCAAAATCAAGGCTAGCCGCTGTGCTTTTTCCTATCATGTAGCGCGCTCTTTTATCTTCATGCGGCATTTCATAGCCTGGCCATTCACGCGTTGTGAGTTTATGATAAACACCCCCATCATCGCTTTGCATAGTGATCAGCCATTCAAGGTTCCATAGTGCTTCGTTTATAATATCGGGGACGTCATCTGACGATTCAGGGATGTTTAATATTTGCTTTTGATACACTTCAGGGTAGTGCTCAAACGCCGCAAGTAATGTGTACGTGGTAATACCAGAATTAACAACATACTTACCATAATCGCCCGCATCGTACCAGCCTTTTTGAGATTGCACCTCTTTCGCTTTAAAGTCATCGCCTTGCTCTGCTGATGAGTGATAAAGCACGTCGTCGTCTTTATGCCCTAAAGGCCGCGCATAAATACCTGCATACTTTTTCTCTATTACAATACTTGAACGATTTAAGTAATAGTATTTTAACGCCGCTGTATGAATCGAGTCATATACATGATTATTAATTGAGAATACGGCAGAATCTCTCACTCCTTTTACACGTAAAAGGTAATCTCCTGGTGTTACAATATCTGTAAATTCAGCGCGTTTAAAGGTGTCATTTCCTGAGTTGTCCCACATTTTAGCGTGTGATAACTGGCCGCTACGTATTATTTTATTAGTATTTACATCCACTAAATCATAAGTAGTCGCGGTTACATTTGGCACTATTGCTATTTTTTCGCTATTAACTAAATAACCAAGCTGATTAACTGCTATTTTTTGATTAGATGACTCTGTGCTCAGTTTACTAAAATCATCTTGTACTACCGCCGTGCATGCACTCAAGAAAAGCACAGCGATTAACGTTAATTTTAAAACAACATTTTTCAGGTATATCTGATAGTGACTTCCTCAAAATTATTTCTTATACATTTAATCAGTTAGTTGTGAACTGCGATAAAAATGAATTTAAACTTGATACCAAACTAAATCAAGCAATTACTTTACCTGTTTCAGAATCAGTGTTTAATGATGTGTCATCTAAACTAAGAACATATCTTGTTCTAGCGCGGAATGAAAATCTTTACGAAATACATAAAGAGTAGACAACTAAACTATCGAACTATTTTACTGCTAAAAACTCTGCAGACAGGCAAATAAGGAGCCTAGATGAATACGTGCAAACCTTGCTAGAAAATCCGAAATTAGAAGCTAAATACACTGGTAATGCATACATTACACACAAACAGAAAAACCATAGACTACATGGTGTAATCATTGTTGATACCCCGAAAAAGTTAAGAAGTTATAGTATTCGTTAGAGGCAAGAATGTACTGCAATCACACGTTTATTTTGTATCAATAGTGAGCCTTTATTGCCCTACAATGATAAAAGCTGAAGATTTATATTTTGAAAAAAACTACAGCTCTAAATCAAGCTCCTCAATGCCTTTAGCAGGTACGGCGCAGCAAATAAGCGCCTGGCCTGTTTCTGCTGGGTAACTTACGTTATTGCGATAAACCACAGCGCCTGCATTTATTCTTACGGCGCAACTGCCGCAGCTACCGTTTCGACAGCCAAATTCAGGTTCTAAACCATGGGATTGGGCTACATTAAGTAAATAATTAATTATTACCTGTGGAGTTTAAAAATTCTCAGCTCTAAATGTTTAGTGTGGGTTGACCAGTACAAGTGGAGTTAGCTATGTATTGCAGATTTTAAAAGTTCTGAGCTAAATTCTATTTATGAGCACCAGATATGCCGCTCATTTCAATTTTTCGCTATCAGTTTTGTATCTAACTAAAGTGAATTGGTGAGCAAATATTCATAATCAGCTCACCTTTAATAAAAATGTTTACCAAATAGTATTTAACTCGTTAACGGTATTAAGAACACTCGCATAGCCGCCTGTTATTACATACCATTGCGTTGGGTTTAAGTAGTAAACATGTTTTTGTTGCCACGCTTGAGAGTTTTCTATAAACGGTGCTTTTGCTAAAGCTTGCTCAATATTGCTTTGCCCACCAGTTGCTAAACCTCTGTCGAGTATAAACAGCCAATTTGGTTTTGTTGCCATATAATCCTTTGTTAATACTGCAGCTTGTTTGGCTTTTTGCACTTTAGTTTGGCTTTTATCGTTATCTTTTAGCTGCGGTTTATTAATTTTATTTGGGCTTTTTATACCAAGTAGTTCATACACCATACCAAATCTGTCTCCAGGTAAGTGCGCAATAAACATATCTTTTACAGTAAATAAAACAAGCCCTGGCCCTTTACCCATTGCTTTAGCCTGTAAAGCATTAATTTTATTATTTAGATTGTTCCACAATAACTTTGCTTGCTGTTGTTTTTCAAAAACATCACCCAGTAATATAATATTTCTTTTAATATTAGAGACAAAATCATCGGAACTTAATGTTAAATCGATGGTAGGTGCAATTGCAGTTAATTTATCTAATGCTCTACGGCTGCGTGGTCCGACTATAATTAAATCAGGTTTAATTTTATGAAGTGCCTCAAAGTCTGGCTTAAATAAGCTACCCGCTGCTGCTTTGTTTGGGGAGTTATAATGAGCTAAATATTCAGGAAACACCCCCTTAGCAACCGCTGTGACATCAACATCAAGTGCTGTTAATGTATCAAGTACTCCTAAATCGTATACAACAACTTTTATAGGCTTTTGTTTTATAACAACTTGGGTATTCCCTTGGTTAATTGTTATTGGGTAATTAGCAAAGCTAGCTACTGAGAAAAAACTACAACCAGCTATAAAAAACATTTTTATTAGTATGCCGTACATTTATATTTCCTTTTTAATTTATGAACATATTAAGGATATGCTAGCATGTCACACATCAAATGATAATGAGTAGCATTTACTTTTATTGATTAAAAAGCGGTTTTTTACGTTGCAGTTTCTAAAACACTTAAAATAAATTGCCTAAGTAATACTAAATAAAATTTACATTTCTTGGCAAAGCTCATTATCCCATTCCTGCGGTAAATTGCTTTTTATATGCTCTATAAAAGCACGCTGCTTTTTGGCTAATTTGCCAAAAGGATAACATAACCAAATAGGAACAGGATGACCTACCCAGTCTTTTAAACAACGCTCAAAGCATTCGGGGTGGGCATTAAGACGCATGTTTGCTTGCCATAGAGGTAATAAACCAAGCCCATGTCCTTGGCTTATTGCATCTCCTTGTAACACCAATTGATCTGACTGAATTCGTGACGAAGGAACTCGTACACTTAATGTTTCTCCTCCTTGGTTTGTCATAACGAACTGCTCATTTTTATTGCCAATTAATTGTAACCAGTGAGTATTTATTAAATCTTCCGGTGAGTTAGGATAGCCATTACACTTAAAGTAATCTTTACTACCAAATACCCCCTGCCAAAGAATACAGAGTTTTTCTTGGCGTTGGCTGGATTCAGGTAACTGCCCCATACAAAGCAAAATATTGTCTTGCCATTGGTTTGAGTCAGCTTTTATATCTGTTTTAAGAGTCACGCTAACATCTGGAAAGCGCGTTAAAAACTGAGTAACAACATCACCTAGCCATCCTCTTAATAAGCCAGTATCAACATAGATAACGACTTCACCCTGTATTTTTTCATCTAAGGTATCTAATTCTTGTTTAGCTTCTTTCGCTATACCTAGTATTTGCTCACAATAATCGTAAAAACACAGCCCCGCCTCTGTAGGCACCAAGCTGTTAGACATTCTTTTAAGTAAAATACTCCCCACATCTTGTTCTAAGTTTTTAAGATGTCGGCTAATAGTTGATTTAGACAACTGCAGTGTTTTTGCCGAATTTGATAAGCTTCCTGAACTAACCACAGAGACAAAACTACGTAATTCTTTAAATTGAGGCATTGCAACATCCCTACTGCGTTTAATACGCTCAGTGACGGCTAATTTACATGCTAATAAATTAGCCATTACACGAGCTAACGATCAACATGTGTTGCAACTTTGGCAACACATTGTTCCATTTAATTTCCTTTACATGATAACAATAAGTATTATCATTTGCACTCTTGAATTTAGGCCTACATGTAAAGGAGAACATTTTAATGTCCAAACGATCAATGTCGAAGTTAGTACCATTGACCTGTAAAAAGTTACCTCTCACTATTTTGATCCCTATAGCCATGGGCGCTTCAGCGGCAGAAAAAACAAATGAAATGGAAACAATGGTTGTAACAGCAACCGGTTATCAGCAGAAAATTATAGATGCTCCTGCATCTATTTCGGTCATATTACAAGAAGAGCTACGTAAACAATCTTATACCACAGTTGTTGATGCTGTTCGCGATATACCAGGCGTATATGTAACTGGTGGCGGTAATATGCAAGATATTAGTATCCGTGGTATGGATGATCAATACACATTATACCTTGTCGATGGTCGCCCTCTTTCGGCAGGTCGTTCAGTAAATACTAATGGCTCAGATGGGGGTAAACAAATAGGTATTCCACCACTTGCAATGATTGAACGTGTGGAAGTTATTCGTGGTCCTATGTCATCACTTTACGGCTCTGAAGCAATGGGCGGAGTGATTAACATTATTACTCGTACGGCTCCACAGCAATGGGCCGCAAGCTTAGCCGCAAGCTATACTTCATCTATGAATGATGTAAGTAATGATCAATACAATACCGACTTTTACGCTGGCGGTGCGCTGATTAAAGATGTATTAGGCATAGAGCTTACAGGCTCAATACAACATACAGATGAAAGTGATTACTCTGGCGGTGGCGACGCTACTGCTAGCCGTCCAGACTCAGATACAACCCAATTTGGGGTTAAATTTAACTGGGCCGTTGATGATAAAAATAAGATGAGCCTAGCCTACGATACATCAAATATTGATTTTGAGCATACACCAGGTAACTCAATAGCTATTGATGCAGAAGGCTCACAGTACGAATTTGAAAAACAAATGTACTCCCTCACCCATATGGGAAATTACGGAAAATTAACAACAAACACTTATCTTCAGCAAGATTTATCTGAACGCGTGCAAGATGAAGATAAAAAAGAAGAAATAATTACGTTTAATACATCTGCAACTTATGCAGCAGAGCAACATATTTATACTGTGGGCGCACGATATAAAACCGAAGAACTTGTTGACGAAACGAATGGTTTGCTAGATGCTAACGTGGCTATTGCCAGTGATACAGTTGACCGATGGATTGGGGCTTTATTTACTGAGGTTGAATGGAACTTTATAAAAGACTTATCCATAACTACCGGTTTAAGATACGATAACGATGAACAATTTGGTTCTCATTGGTCACCTAGGATTTATGCTAACTGGCATGCAAATAACCGCTTTACTGTTAAAGGAGGGATTTCTACAGGGTATACTCAGCCTTCATTATCTCAAGCTACCGCTGGCTTTGGTCGAGGCACAGGTGGGGGCGGATCTCCTAACCTATCTCCTACTGGAACATCCATTTCACGTGCCCTGATAATAGGTAACCCTGACTTAGATCCAGAAACTAGCGTTAACTACGAAGTTAGTTTTATTTATAACGATCCTAAAATTGGACTATCGACCAGCTTAACGTTTTATCATACTGATTTTGATGATAAAATAGCAGAAGATCGCTACTGTATTAGTGAAAATATTGATAGAAATGATTTTGAAAACTATCAATGTGAATTCAGTGGGAACACTTATCAATTTTTGAGTACGCAAAAAAATATTTCAGAGGCCGAAATGCAAGGGGTAGAAGCGACTGTAAACTACCGTATTGCCGACAACCTTCGCTTTAAAGCTGACTACTCTTTTACTGACTCTGAGCAAAAATCAGGAGACTTTGCGGGTGAGCCTTTAAATAAAATACCCAAGAGTATGGCTAATGCAACCTTAAACTGGGATGCGAGTGACACAATAAATTTATGGAGTCGTGTAAATTACCGTGGTGAAACCACTGACTATTTAAGCCGTACAAGCTTAAGTGATGGTACACCCGGCTACACCATGATGGACATAGGCGCACAATATTGGATGACTGATGAGCTGAAAGTAATGGCCGGTTTATACAATGTTACAGACCGTGTAGTGACCAATGAAACCTACGGCGTTGTGCTAGACGGAAGAAGGCTTACGGTCAGTTTTAATTTTGAGTTTTAATAAAAGTAATTCAACGGAGCGTTTTTAAAACGCTCCGTTGTTTAACAAAAACAGTTGTTTTAGCGCATAATTTTGTATTTAAAAGCGCTATATTTCAAAATACTACAGCTCTAAATCAAGCATCTCAACGCCTTTAGCAGGTATGGCGCAGCAAATTAGCGCCTGCCCTGTTTCTACTGGGTAACTTACGTTATTGCGATAAACCACAGCGCCTGCGTTTATTTTTACAGCGCAACTACCGCAGCTGCCGTTGCGACAGCCAAACTCAGGTTCTAAACCATGGGATTCGGCTACATTTAGTAATGTATTGTCACCTTTGTTCCACCGCTGCTCAAAACCCGATTTACTGAATTTAATTACAGTGTTGTCTGCTTCTTCTACGCTAATCTCTTTGCTTTTATTAGGCGTTTCGTTTGTGTTAAGCACTTTTCGCTTAATAATGGAGGGCCCGAATGCTTCAGCAAATATGTTTTTATCCTGCACACCGAGCAATAACAGCTCGTTATAGACGTGCTGCATAAACGCTTTTGGTCCGCATAAAAAGAACTCGTAATCATCAAGTGGTAAATAGTATCTAAACACATCCGCATTTATTCGCCCTTTTAAATCAAAGCTTTCGTCTTTTAAATTAAGGCCCTCATCTTTTACGTTAAAGCCATTGCCTTGTTTTTCATCAAGCTCAGGCTGAGATAAAAGTGAGTAGTAATCAATTGCGCCGCCACTCGTATCAGCAAGCGTTTTTAGCTCGTTATAAAACGCACGCTGCTGTTTATTTTTAGCACTGTGAAAAATATGCAAAGGGCGTGTATAGCGGGTTCTCAACCCTTCATTGGCAATGTGTTTAGCCATTGAAACCATGGGTGTAATGCCTATTCCGCCACCAATGAGTACCGCTGGTTTAGTATTGATTGAGTCAATAAAAAATTGCCCTTGTGGGTATTTAGCTAAAATAACGTCACCTACTTTTACGTTATTATGAAAGTAGTTAGACACCTCGCCATTAAGCTCTTTTTTAATCGATAACCGATAAAATAGTTCATGCGGGCTCGATGACTCGGTGTAGGTTCTAATAACAGGTTTGCTATTACTGTTTTTGCTATTGCGACTATTTTTACTTGGTAATTGTACAGTTAAATGCTGCCCAGCTTTAAACGGTAACAAGGTTGTATTGTTATGCCCTTCTAAATAAAAGGAGGTAATTACATTACTTTCTTTTATTATTTTAGTTACTTTAAAAGGCTGCCAAGTATGTTTTAGTTTTTCGGCTTGTTTGTTTTTATCAGCCTCAAGCCACGTGCCCGTCATTTTAGTGTTAGGGGAATAAGCATCAAATTTAGCACTAAACGGGAGTAAGTTTTTAAGCCACATTCCTTTAGTGAGGGTAAATTTCCAGCCTCGGTCTGCGCCAATAAAGCCCTCTAACTCTGGATGCCCGTCCCATAAAATTTCAACGCTGCCAGTAAGCATTAATACATTACCCGTGTCAAAATCAGGAAATAACAAACCTGCTTTTGGGTTTAATAAAAAGTTACCCAAGGTATTAAAAAAATTGTTACCTGCGTAATCAGGAATCGTTAATGTGTTGCCTTCGCGCTTTACAAAACCCGGCAACCCACCACGGTGAGAAACATCAACCCCTTCAATTTTTGGATTGTTTTTTGCGGTTATAAAACTCGATACAAAAAATGTATCGGTGGTGTCAATTAACGCACTGGCTGCGTTATCAATTGTATTAAATTCAACTTTTTGTACTGCACTACTTTTAACTAAAGGATCTCTATTAAACGTTAAGTCGCGCGTTTGAATATATTGCGGGCAATTTCCAAAAGATTGATCAACATTAAAACTCACCTGATTATCACTAATTGCCTCACCTACGCGCACATTTAAACGGTTACGCCTACGCGTGCTTAGCTCAATGCCTAATAAACCAATTGGCGAGCCGGCAATATTTAACGTGCCATGTAAGGGGTCGTTTTTATCAACCGCGTGCGTCATTAATAACGACCTAGGTGTGGGGGCGCTTAAAAAGCCTGACTGCCATGAAACAATAGATACCCACACATCGGCATTTTCATCAACACTGCCTGCAACCACAAATGGTAACTGCTCAAAAAAAGGCCTGATGCTGCTCTGGCATAAATGAGCGCACGGCACGTTTGCCAAATGTTGCCATTATTTCTCGTTTACCGAGCTTGTCTTGTATTGCCAGCTCGCCTTCGTGAAAAGGTGAAGCATCTATTGAGTTTGTGTTTATCATTTTGCCCGTGAGAGTACGTGTACGTATTTTATGGGCTAAATTTAACTCAATATACAATCAATGATAATGGGTGTTTTATTGACTGATAATGCACAAAACAATGACAATACTTGCACCCTCTTAGTGCCAGGCGCGCACCAACATATGTCAAAACGAGTTTTTCATTCACTCTAAAAACATATTAAATAGTATTTAAACAATAACTTAAAAAACTGGCTATGTTTTTGCAAACACTCTATTAACAAGCCCGTTTTACTTACGGCAACAAATTTAGGTTGTTGGCACTATAGCTATTAGCAACCATCGGCAAAGAAGCCCGCACACAATTATGCATAATGCGTATTTGTGGCGGGCTTTTTTGTTATTTGTATTTAAACCGTCACTTTAAGGAATGCCCTATGCAAACCTCGCAAAAAATACTCATTATTGGTAATGGTATGGTCGGACACCACTTTGTTGAGCAAATGCGCCAAAGCGATGCCAACGCAGACATTACTGTACTTTGCGGAGAAGCAAATCTTGCATACGATCGCGTGTATTTATCAAGTGTATTTGATGGCAAAACAGCCGCCGATTTAGCACTCACCACTCACGACAACTATAAACAACTTAATATTAATGTGCATACCAGCCAGTGGGTTGAAGACATTGATAGAACAGCAAAAATAGTGACCACATTAACGGGTGAGCAATACCCGTACGACAAACTTGTACTCGCTACAGGTTCGTTCCCATTTGTGCCGCCTATAAAAGGTAACGACCAACCCCATTGTTTGGTGTACCGCACATTAGAAGATTTAGAACAAATAAAAGCCAGTGCCGCTGTAAGTAAAAGTGGTGTAGTTATTGGCGGTGGTTTGTTAGGGCTTGAAGCCGCAAATGCGATTAAGCAACTAGGGCTTGATACCCACGTAGTTGAATTTGCGCCACAACTTATGGCTGTTCAACTTGATGGGCAAGGCGGTACGCTTCTAAAAAATAAAATAGAAGAACTTGGCGTAACGGTACACACATCAAAGGCAACCAGTGAAATAGTAAAAGGCGAAACGAGTCGCTTTAGATTGAACTTTTCGGATGAGTCATTTTTAGAAACAGACCTAATTTTGTTCTCTGCCGGTATTCGCCCGTACGATCAACTTGGTAAAATTGCTGATTTAGAACTCGGTGAGCGCGGCGGTATTATTATTAATAACCAATGCCAAACGTCAGATCCTGATATTTTAGCCATTGGTGAATGTGCCATGTGGGACAAAAAACTATTTGGCTTAGTAGCACCGGGTTACAACATGGCACGCGTTGCAGCGAGTCAATTAAGTGGTGGCAAGCTTGAGTTTTTAGGTGCCGATATGAGCACTAAACTTAAGTTATTAGGTGTAGAAGTAGGCTCAATTGGCGACGCTCACGCAAAAACGCCAGACTGTAAAGAACTTATATATCAAGATGCTATTCGCGGCTGTTATAAAAAAATCATACTAAGTGAGAAAGGCAATAAATTACTGGGCGCTGTACTAGTTGGCGATACCAGCGACTACGATACTTTATTGCAGTACATGCTTAACGACATGGACTTACCAGAAAACCCTGAGTGTTTAATTTTACCAGACAGCGGCGGCGCGCCGTCGTTATCGGGCAGTGCCCTACCCGACACCGCCACTATTTGTTCATGTCACAATGTGAGTAAAGGCGACATTGTAGGTGCAATTGATGGCGGCTCATGCGATTTAGCCTCGGTAAAATCATGCACTAAAGCAGCAAGCGGCTGTGGTGGTTGTGCCGCGTTATTAAAATCAGTTGTTGATAACGAATTAGCAAGCCGCGGTGTTGAAGTTAACAACCATGTATGTGAGCACTTTGCGTATTCACGCCAAGAACTACTACACATGGTAAAAGTAGAAAGCATTAAAAGCTTTGATGACTTACTAACTAAACACGGCAGCGGTCATGGCTGTGAAATATGTAAACCTGCCATTGGCTCTATTTTAGCTTCAACATGGAACGACTTTATTTTAGAACCCGCTCATGTTGGCTTGCAAGACACTAACGATACATACCTAGCAAATATGCAAAAAGATGGTTCGTACTCTGTGGTACCGCGTATTGCTGGTGGCGAAATAACGCCCGACAAACTCATTGTAATTGGACAAGTAGCAAAAGACTTTAACCTGTACTGCAAAGTCACTGGTGGTCAGCGTATTGATTTATTTGGTGCGCGCTTAGAAGAGCTTCCTGTTATTTGGGAGCGACTTATAGAAGCCGGATTTGAGACAGGTCATGCCTATGGTAAGTCTCTTAGAACTGTTAAGTCGTGTGTGGGTAGTACGTGGTGTCGTTATGGTGTGCAAGACAGCGTTGGACACGCAATAGAAATAGAAAACCGCTACAAAGGGTTACGCGCACCGCATAAATTTAAAATGGCGGTATCGGGTTGTACCCGCGAATGCGCCGAAGCACAAAGTAAAGATATTGGCATTATAGCCACCGAAAACGGCTGGAACTTATACGTGTGTGGTAATGGCGGTATGCGCCCTCGCCATGCTGATTTATTTGCGACCGATTTAGACACGCCAACACTGATTAAATACATTGACCGCGTAATTATGTTTTACATTAAAACGGCTGACAAATTACAGCGTACGTCGGTATGGATGGAAAACCTTGAAGGCGGTTTAGACTACCTTAAAAGCGTAGCAATTGACGACAGCTTAGGCATTTGCGACGAGCTAGAAGCGCAAATGGAATTAATTACACAAACCTATGCGTGTGAGTGGAAAAAAGCGATTGAAAGCCCTGATGCAGCCAAACGATTCCGCCAGTTTGTTAATAGCCCCGAAACCGACGACAATATTTTATTTGTGCAAGAGCGTAACCAAATTCGCCCTGCTACAGAAGCCGAAAAGCGTGAGCAACGTAATACACAAAACCGTATTCCAGTAATGGAAGTTGAAGAGGAGCAAGCTGATGTCTTGGCATAATATTGGAACAATCGACAACCTAGTGGCTAATAGCGGCGTATGCGCATTAGTTAATAATCAGCAAGTGGCTATTTTTTATATTCCACAAAACCCAACGGCTGTGTTTGCCATTAGCAACTTCGACCCTATTGGCAAAGCCAATGTATTATCGCGTGGCATTATTGGCTCTATCGACACTAAATTAGTTGTTGCATCGCCTTTATATAAGCAACACTTTTGCCTAGAAACAGGTGAATGTTTAGAAGCAGAAGCAATACACTTACCGGTTTTTAGTGCAAAAATTGAAGACGGCAGTGTATTTATAAGCTCTGAACCCAAAGTTACAACAGCTGTGGCTTAGGGGAATAATATGAGTGTACTGTCTTATTTTTCGGGTATTGAAAACGTGTGGTTAAATAAGCTTGTTACTAAGCTAACAAGCACAAATAGTCGCAGCGCCAAAAGCGGCAACGTTTATATAATTGGTGCGGGCCCAGGAGACGCAGAGCTAATTACGGTAAAAGCGCAGCGCTTAATTAATACCGCCGATGTTGTTTTATACGATTGGTTAGTAAGCGATGATTTACTAAAAACACTGCCTAAAAAAGCGCAGCGTGTATTTGTAGGTAAACGTGCTGGTAAGCACTCGATGACCCAAGCTAACATTTGCGAACTACTGGTTAAATACGCGCAACAAGGCTTAAACGTAGTGCGTTTAAAAGGAGGTGATCCGAGTATATTTGCACGCATTAACGAAGAAGCCGATGCGCTTACAAAGCATAATATTAATTTTGCTATTGTTCCGGGTGTAACAACGGCTTGCGCTACTTCTGCTTATACAGGTATTCCGCTTACAGCAAGAGACGTAGCGCGTAGTGTTACGTTTTTAACGGCGCAATTTGCCGCTCCTAACAAGCAACCTCATTGGAAAAATTACGCATTTGAGCAAGGCAATAACAACCCTACTTTAGTGGTTTATATGGGACTTTCGCGCCTACAAGCACTAAGCAACGGTTTACAATCAGTGGGTTGGCCAAGTGAAACGCCCATTGCACTGATAGAGAACGCTACTACCGCTAAGCAAAAGGTAATTACCAGTACGCTTGAACTAGTAGTAAATGAGCATGCTAAACACGACCTTCAAGGCCCTACCCTAATTATGATTGGTGAAGTAATAAATCATAAAATGGCAATTAGTCCTGAATTACTAAATAGTGTAAATATTAACGCATGATGCAAAATGAATAATGCACTTTTCGCGCTTACTACCTCCCCAGGAGTAGGCGCTTTTTTTGTTT
The DNA here is from genome assembly GCF_015864495.1 of Pseudoalteromonas sp. SWYJZ98. Lineage (NCBI taxonomy): Bacteria > Pseudomonadati > Pseudomonadota > Gammaproteobacteria > Alteromonadales > Pseudoalteromonadaceae > Pseudoalteromonas > Pseudoalteromonas sp. SWYJZ98. The sequence goes on from NZ_JADYXA010000030.1 coordinate 23,389, forward strand.
TTAATTTAGGTTCAAGTTGTGTGCAATAACATGCTTAAATGCACCAAATAAGTTAAAAGTAATGGTAAGTTAAATTATAGAAACACAGTGACAAATAAAAATAATACTTTAAGCAATTGTATTAGCTTGATTTTAAATTCAATGATGAAATTTATTAATGATTGGAACAGTGGTTGCACTTTAAAAACAAAAAAGTGTGGAATAATACCAATGGCGACAAGCAATCCTCTCACAAAACAGTTTTTATTAGCGGCTAAGTATCAAGAAATACACGCGCTAAAGCAATTACAAAACAGTTGTGCCTCGCTTACTAAATTAGGCGATTTTGTACATCAGTTACAAAAAGAACGCGCAATGAGTAATATATTTTTGGCCTCAAATCGAGAGCGATTTAAAACCCAATTACAAGAACAAATCCCTTTAAGCAGCAGCGCACAAACTGCATTTTATAATTCTCTTAAACAAACATTTATAAACGACAACGCCGATACTGGTCATACTCGGTTATTTAATTTAATTACCTATAGTCTGCAAACACTTGACGCATTGCCCGAACTACGCAATCAAATAGCACAACAAAACATTAGTGCAGTGCATGCTACGCAGTCGTTCACGCAGTTAATTGCTAGTTTACTCAATATTATTTTAGAGGCAGCAGATGGCGCAAGCGATCCTAATATAACGCGTTTATTAGTTGCCTTTTTTAACTTTATGCAAGGTAAAGAGTATGCAGGACAAGAGCGCGCCTGTGGTGCACAAGCATTTGCGGCGAGTAAATTTACCACTGAGCAAAAACAACAACTCGCGCATTTCGTACAAGAGCAAAACCACAGCTTTGACTTTTTTAATGAGTACGCCGATGCGCACCTTTTAAAATGCTTTGCCACGTTAACAACACATCAGGTTAATAATCAGGTAGATCAACTTAGAAGTTTACTGCAAAAACTCGATGACGAAAACGCTCAACCGCTCTCGCAACTAAGCGAAGTATGGTATGAAGTAACCACTACGCGCATAGATATAATGCACAAAATTGAACAAAACATAGCAGATCAATTAATTGATACCGCAGCAATGCAAATAGCCTGTGCTCAACGTAGTTTAAATACAAATAAGCAAGTACTTAACAATATGGCAGAGCAGCACATAGCCCCGACTTTTGGGCAATTAGCCATTAAGCAACCAGAGCCAGAAGTAAGCCAAAATATAGCGGCCGATAAGCTCAATAGTAATAAAAGTATGTACGATTTAATTATCGAGCAAAGCCAGCATATTAAACAAATAAACCAAGCGTTACTTGACGCTAAAAAAGTTATTAGTGAGCAAAAGGTAATTCACCAAGCCAAGTACATACTTATTGAGCAGTTAAAGCTCACCGAAGAGCAAGCCCATAAACAGCTACAAAAACAAGCAATGGATACGCATAAAACCTTATTTAGCGTAGCGCAAAAAATTGTACAACTGAGCGATTAAATATGCTGTTTTAACTTGGGCATGTTGCTCTTTAGTAAGAACACTACCCTAAATAATAGTTATTTATTAAGTTACAAATTTCACACCCAGATTGAGTTTTGCCTTATTTTAAAATTGATTCATAACCTGCTGACTACAATAAGGTAAAACTCTAATTTGACGTCTATTTATAATGCAAATTATTCAACGTATTCAAAATAATCAACTACAATAAGTTAATCATTTGTTGCATCTCATTTTAATGAGGCATATTTAATACTGTTGTAGGAGTTTGAATGCCCAATGTAGAGAGTTATATAGAAGGTGTATTATTAATAGATGAGCAGCAGTTAACAGCTTCTCTTGATAATGACATTCAAACGAACATAGAAAACATTGCTGAGCTAATTTTAAACATTTTTGATGCGAGCTCATTTTCTATTGTTGCTAATCTGCCTGCAGGTGTCGTTGAGCTATATAAATCAGGTTCAGAAATAGCAGTAGCTAAAGAGCAACTATCTGATGATATTTTTAATGAATCGATTATTGAGCATGACCTTAAAATATTTAGAGTTATATCGCCTATTATTTTGCCCTCAGGTCTTAAGTTTGGATGGTTGATATTCGAGCGAGCAAGTGATTCACAACTTACAGAAAAAGAAAAATCAATTTTAAATAGTTTACAAAAAAACTTTGTAAATCAGTTAGTCCAACGTAAAAATTCATTTTCTATGTCTTTTTCACAAATTGTTAAAGTTTGCTCTGTGTTAATAAATTTCATAACAGCATAATTTAATGGATTTATTTCTTCAATACACTCAATTGGTTGCTGCCTAATTAACAATATATCTGACTCAATGGTATTTATATCTATGGGGAGATCATTTTCTATTTTTTAACTGACTTGGTAAGTTGATGAGTATATTTTAAGTGAAGAAAATTAAGCTGGTGAAACTAAGCCCCTTTAGCTATTTCAAAAGCTGAGTAAACAGTAATACTTACCTCTGCAGCTGTTAAAATCACAATAAGCATCAGTTTTCTAGAGATATTCATATACGATACCTATTTTAGCTACTAACCCAACAGTTTTTTAATAACACTATAATAATTATAGTATTTATAACATTAGGTATAGCAGGTTTTATCTTTTTTACTAGGTCCTCTATAAATAATAATTTATGCTTAACTTTGTTCGCTTTTAATAAAAAGCTTCTTTTTAATTTTAGTGTGCCACTCAAGAGCAAGCTCGGGCAATTCGAGTGCTGCTAATAATACACTTTCATAATCTGGATATTTTTTATCAAAAAATGCCTGGAACAGTTTTTTAACTGATATGTCGTGCGAAGCTTTCTTCTCGATAACAACACTATCACCCGTTTTTGCAACGCCTTGCTCTAGTACCCTAAAATACACGCCAGTGCAGTAATGCTGCGTAAACAGTTTAAGGCTGTTTTTATTATTAAGGGCGATAGCTAATTTAAAACAAGGCACACGAGGTTGGCTTACTTCAAGTAATGCAGTACCAATTCGAATATGGTCACCTATGTGTATATTCGCTTCATCAAGGTCAGAAATCGTGAAGTTTTCGCCAAAGGCACCTACTGCCAAATCATCATTCTCGAGGGTTTGTTTCCAATAATCATAATGATTGTGCGAAAACGCGTAAACCGCTTTATCTACCCCGCCGTGATTAACTAAATCAGCTTGCTCGTCACCTATAATATTTAGCTTTTCAATAACAACAGGTTCGTTAGTTGGGGTTTTAACAATACCGGTTTTAACCTCTTTTCCGTTATACACTACCGTTTTTATTTTAGAGATATTAGTAGAGATTATTTTCATATAAAACCTTTGATTAATACTTTAAATAGCCCAGAGCTAAATTATAATAATATCTAAGTCTATTTTTTGATAGGTATTAAATAGAGCTAAGCGCTAAATAAAGCAGGCCAGAAATAGGCAAACTCATAATAAATACGTAACCATAAAAAAAGGCGATGCCACCAGCAGAAGTTTTGTCAACACCACTGCTCACAATAGCGCCGCCTATTGGGATAAGTAAAAATATATTAATAAGTGTGCATAAAATAAATGCATCCCCAAATGCAGAAACAACTGACGCAGCAACACATAAAGCCAGTACCAGCATATTGCTCAGTCCATCTTTAGTTTTTCGCTTTTTTTCAATAATTTTTATAACAAAAACACTAAAAAGTAGCCAAAAAAAAATAAAGCGAAGGCCAGAATGTTTCATACCAGTTTTCAACTATAAAGTGGCCAACTAACCAATAGAAGAAACCTGCTACTAAGAGGAATGAAACGATTGAAGTTAGGATTACACTCGTATTTATTTTTCTTGTCATCACATATCTAAAGTTTAGCAATAACGATAAAACAAGTGACACTGCTGTAACCATAAACATTAATACAAATGCCCCCCAGAAATCTTCTGCAGATAGATATGCAAGAATTGGCGTAACACCTAATGCGAGCTGATTAATTGGCTTATTTTCTGATGAATATTTTGCTTTTGCATATAAAGCAAAGTAAATACAGAACGGTTGTATAAAAATAGCCAATAATAAGAGAGTATAGATTTTCATCATTCATTCTTGATGATCAACAAAGTAATATTATAAGTCGTTAATATATAATAAAGTTAAAATTAGAAACACAACAAATATGGGGGTCAGTATATAAAAAAAGATATTTGATATAATTTTGTGTTTTTCCCTAAAATGAAGCAAGCTATTGTACATAGCTCTAAAAAATGGGAATGTAAAAAATGATCTAAAAATCAACCATAAGACTAAGCTGCAGTGCAATTTTATTTCAAACCAAAACTGTTCAGGGTTAATATTTTTAGATTTACTCGGCGAGCTCTTTCCACCTATCGACCAGCCTGTTATAAGCTCTAACATGATTACTAAAATTAATAGAGCCGCGACCCAAAGAGCAGCAGACTCTATTGATTCTCTTTTTGAGATAAATTTTAAACGCATCTTTATCCACACATTACATTTATGGCTTCTTTTGCCACCTACCCATCGCTTGTTTGTCACTTTGTTTAAACTCAACCCAGTTTGATGAGTCTTTAAAGTGCTCTTTTTTCCAAAACGTGGCGTGGTTTTTTAAATAATCCATTATAAATTGTGCGCCTTCGAACGCGGCTTGGCGATGGCGGGACGTTACGCCTACAAATACAATTTGCTCGCCAAGTGCTATGTAACCAACGCGGTGAATAATACATATTCGCGCCAGTTGCCAGCGAGTTTGTGCTTGCTCTGCAATAGATTGAAGCAGTTGCTCGGTCATACCAGGGTAGTGTTCAAGTTCAAGTGCAATAACGTTATCGCCACTGCTGAACTCTCTTACCAAACCTGTGAAGGTAACAACAGCGCCATCGCTTTTATTATTACTACAAAGCGTATTGTGCTCGTCACCTACATTAAAATCATCAGTTTGTACTTGAATATGTATGCTCATTAGCCACCTGTAACCGGCGGGAAAAAGGCAAGCTCATCCCCTGCTTTCACTATTTCGTCGCTTGATGACATAGTTTGGTTAAGCGCTGCAAGTAACTCACGCTCTTCCAGCCACGGTTGCCAGTGCGGGTATTGACTCACTAATCTTAATTTAAGCTCTGAAATAGTAAGCGGCTGCGTAATCTCAAGACTTAATTTACTGCACTTTAACCGCTCTTTTAGTTGCCCAAAAAACAATAACTCTACTTTCCCGGCGCTAGATATTGCATCGTTTGGATTAATCGCGTTGCCAACTACCATTTTTGCCCCCTGCTTTTTGAGTAACGCGCATGCCGCTAATTTCCATTAGAGGGTCGGCTGCTTTACACATATCAAACAAAGTAAGGCTAGCCACAGATACCGCTGTTAACGCTTCCATTTCAACCCCCGTTTTACCTGCAAGTTTGCAGTAGCTGGTTATTTTAATTTGGCTGTTTGCTTCATCAAGTTCAAAATCAACAGCGACTTTACTAAGTGCAAGCGGATGACAAAGCGGGATTAAATCAGCGCATTTTTTAGCGCCTTGAATACCTGCAATGCGTGCCACGCCTAGCACATCTCCCTTTGTGTTTTGATTAAGCATTACTTGCTCAAAGGCAAGCTTGCTCATGCTAATAAAGGCTTCAGCTGAGGCATCGCGCAGGGTTACTTCTTTGAGCGATACATCAACCATATTAGCTTGGCCGTTTTCGTCAACGTGGCTTAACATACTATTGCTCACGCGATTCACACTTTTTACCAATGGTAATGTGCGGTACAAAGTTACACGGTTTATGCATTGAGTTAAGTTGATCTTTTATTATGCCTGTCCACGCTGTTTTACATGCGCCTGTAGAGCCTGGCATACAAAAAATAACGGTGTTGTTAGCAAGTCCTGCCAATGCACGAGATTGAATAGTAGAGTTACCAATTTCGCCGTACGATATGTGCCTAAATAGCTCACCAAAACCGTCTACGCTTTTATCAAACAGCGGCGCAAATGCCTCTGGTGTTGAATCGCGCTCAGTAAAGCCTGTACCGCCAGTCACTAAAATAGCATGAATGGTGTCATCGGCTATCCACTGCGATGCCACTGCACGCATTTGGTAAACGTCGTCTTTAACTATGTCTTTATCCGCTAAGTGATGACCCGCCTCAGTTAGCGCTTTAATTAAGTAATGACCTGAGGTATCAGTAATCGCATCGCGCGTGTCGCTTACTGTAAGTACGGCAATGTTTAAAGGTATTTGTGTATCGCTTGTGTGGCTCATAATGTTCTTCTTAAGTGATTAATGCTTTGGTCAAAATGCTCATTTACAGCTTTAAATTGCGCCGGCGTATTGGTGTTTATTAATGCATGCGTTTTATTACATAAAAGCGTTTGCACACCAATACTTTGGGTAAACTGTTTTATTGATTTATGACTGTTTGCGTTTGTGAGTATGTGTTTTAAATGATTTTTTACACTGCTTGTATTACGAATATACAGCGGTAATGGTTCATTTTCAAAGTGCCAAGCATGTATTTGTGACTGATTTAATTGATTGCTCACACTTTGTACGTTATTTGACTGAGAAGCCAGCACAATTGTGCTTAACAAACTACTCGTAAGTAGAGGCATATCTACCGCAGTAATAAGTAAGTCGTGCTCGGTGGCTATTAATGTTGAGTAAATACCGCCCAGGGGTCCACTATTTGGGTATATATCTTTAACGTACTTTTCTGAAGGATAATCGCTCGGTGAATAATGGTTCAATGACTTGACTGGATTTGTAACGTTGCGACTTATAAGTATGTTTTTAGCGCCTACGTCTTTTAATAAATCACACGCATTGTGCAATAGCGTTTTATTTTTTAAAACTAAATCGGCTTTGTCTGTGCCCATTCTTGATGACTTACCACCAGCAAGCACAACGCCTGTAAAATCTCGCTTAACTTTCATATTAGATTTTATATTAGCTTCCATATTAGCCGCCTAACATGGCTAAGTGAGTTGTCGCACCTGTTAAGCGTTTATCCAGCTCATGACTTATTTCTTTATTGCCCATAGCGGCTCGAATTGCCTTTACGGTCGCTGCAGTATCGTCCTCGTTGAGTAGTTCGCACAAATCTATACCTTGCTCTGCAAATAAACATAAGTGTAATTTACCCAGCGCCGACACCCTTAAGCGATTACAACTTTTACAAAAGTCTTTACTGTACGGCATTATTAAACCAATACGACCATCGTAATCAGGATGACAAAACTCCTCAGCGGGTCCATTTAATTTCCCCCTAACGACTTGTAACCAACCTTGGTCGAGTAATTGGGCCTTAACCGTTTGCCCACTTAAGTGGTTTTCTTCAAAAAATGTTGCGCCGTCACCTGTTTCCATTAATTCTATAAAGCGCACTGTAACTTTGTGGTGTTTTACCCACGCTAAAAAATCCTTTAATTGGTTTTTATTAAACTGCTTGGCAAGCACTGCATTTATTTTTATATCTTTTATGCCCAGATCTACCGCGCGCTCAATCCCTTTTAAAATAAGGTTAAGTTTGTCGTGCCCTGTTATGAGTTTAAACATACTCGGATTTAAACTATCAATACTGACATTAAGCGCATCAAGCCCTGCATCGGCAAATTCATCAATTTTATTTAATAAATTAAACCCGTTGGTAGTAATGGCTACTTTTTCTATGCCAGGCGTATTTTTACAGAGTTTTATAATATCGGTGACGTCGTTTCGTAAGCACGGTTCGCCACCTGTAATGCGCACTTTTTTAGTACCTAGCTCTGCAAACGCATTTACAAGCATGCTAATTTCGTTTTTATTTAAAAAATTACGCGGTGTATCGCACTGATACCCGTTTGGTAAACAATAACTACAACTAAAATTACATACATCGGTTATTGAGAGGCGCAAATAGTTAAACTGCCGACCAAATTGATCATTAAGCATATGCTTCCTTGTTTGTTTACATTACAACCGCAACATCAATGCTGCTAGAACCTGCTTTGTAATGTTGTTTTATTAATTGGCTTAATTGCGTTTTACACGAACCGCAGTTCGTGCCGCATTTTAGTTCAGCCCCCAATTGCTCGACTGTGTTTGCACCGTTTTTAATGGCGTTTATAATCGGCTGCTCTCTTACTTTAAAGCAGCTACACACTTGCACGCCTTGAGTAAATTCTTCATCGGGGGTTGCATAAAGCAAAGACTGTAATTGGGTAAAAGTCAGTAATGGCTCTGCAAATAAATGGTTTATCCACTCAAGTGATATTTCTTTTTGCTCATTAGAAATAACACCAACAAACGCTAATTGATCGTTTTGAATACACTGCACATGCATGGCTTTTGCCGTATTCATAGCCGACCACTGCCCTTGTAAACCAGTTAAGGTTTGGCAGAAATACAGTAAATCACTTTGTGCCTCATTAAGCGCCAATTGGTAATTAAAGCAATTACTTGCATTAACTTTGAGCCAAAAATCACTGTTTATAACAAGTTCGTTTTTAGTAAACAGCTGCATATATTGCTCAAACGGTGCTTTAACTATATTTACGGCGCCATGTTTACACTCAGCCTGACCAGATATCGGATCAACTACCGATTGATACAACCCACTTACTGTAGCGGATGACGCAAATTGCTTATTCCAATGAATAGGCATAAAGCATTCACCTTTTCGCATGGCATCGGTCACTTTTGCATGCGCGGTAACCTGCCCTGTTTGGGCAATCGCACTTATTAAATCGTTTTGTTTAATTGCTAATTTACTGGCATCAAGCGGATTAATTTCAATGTACGGCCGTGTAATATGCGATGAAAGCGCAGTGCTTTTACCCGTGCGGCTCATGGTATGCCATTGGTCGCGTATACGCCCTGAGTTCATTACAAACGGATAATCACTTGATGTTTGTTGCACAGGTAATTGCGGCGTTATAGGTATAAAACGCGCCTTTTTATCAGCGGTGCTAAATTGGTTATTTGTAAAAACCTGACCGTTTTTATAAGGCTGATTTTTAATAACAGGCCACATAATGGGTTTTAAGTTATCGTACTGGCTTTTTGTGAGCCCAACTAAACCAGAGAGGTTTAATAATCGGCTGCCGTTATTTTCAAAGTCGGTTAATTGTGCCCATTCTTCAAAAATGCCACTTGGATCTGTAAAGTCAAACCCCTCAAAGCCCATTTTTTTAGCGACTTCACACATAATTTGCCAATCGTTTTTAGCTCCTGAATAAGGCGCTACTAACGGGCGTTGCCTTGATATTCTTCGCTCTGAGTTAGTTACTGTGCCGTTTTTTTCGCCCCATCCGGTTGATGGAAAAGCAACATCGGCAAATTTTAACGTATCACTTTTTGCAATACAGTCAGATACAACCACCAGCTCGCAGGTCTCTAATGCTTTTTTTATAGCGGCGTTATTGGGCAAACTCACCATTGGGTTTGTTGCCATTATCCACACTGCTTTTATTTTGCCCGCGGCTATGTCATCAAACATATCGATGGCATTGCTACCTGCTTTTTTAGCGATAGTTGGCGAGAGCCAAAAACGTTGTACAAGTGATTGATGCGCTTCGTTTTCAATATCTAAATGCGCCGCTAACTGATTAGCCAAACCACCTACTTCGCGCCCGCCCATCGCATTAGGTTGCCCAGTAATCGAAAACGGACCACTGCCTGGCTTAAGTAATTTACCTGAGGCTAAATGAGCATTAATAATGGCGTTACATTTATCTACACCCGAGCTTGATTGATTTATACCCATTGAATAAAAGCTAATCGCACTTGGGCTTTTAGCAAATAGCGCATAAAACTCAGTAACTTGCTCAATTGCTATATCGCAAAAGTCGCTAACTGCCTCACAGCTCCACTTTTGTGCCTCTTGCAGTGCGCTTTCAAAACCGTTTGTGTGCTGAGCAGTAAATTGCGTATCGAGGTGGTTATGCTCATTTAAATAATTAAGCAAACCGTTATAAAGCGCAGCGTCACTGCCTGGTTTTATATTTAAAAATGTGTCGGCAAGCTCAGCGGTGTCAGTTTTACGCGGATCAATAACCACCACTTTCATATTTGAGTTAAGCTGCTTTGCACGCTCCATTCGCTGATACAAAACCGGATGAGTCCATGCGGCATTAGAGCCAATTAAAATAAGCAGCTCAGTTTGCTCTAAATCCTCGTAGGTACACGGCACTACGTCTTCACCAAAAGCGCGTTTATAACCTGCCACAGCAGATGACATACACAGGCGCGAATTTGTATCAATATTGCCTGAGCCTATATAGCCTTTCATTAATTTATTTGCAATGTAGTAATCTTCAGTAAGTAACTGCCCCGATACATAAAATGCCACCGCATCGGGTCCGTGTTTTTGTATTACGTCGTTAAATTTATTGGCAACATGGTCGGTTGCTTCATCCCACGTAACGGCATGGTTATTAATAAGGGGCGACGTTAAGCGATTATCACTGCCTGTGGTGTCGAGCAAATGGGTGCCTTTTACACATAAACGACCAAAGTTTGCGGGGTGTTCTCGCATGCCTTCAAGCTTGGTTGGCACATTATTCAAAAGTGAAATATCAACACCGCACCCTACACCACAGTAAGCACATGTTGTTTGTTTTAAACTGGTTTTATTTATAGTTGGTGACGTGTTTGCGGTTGTCATACTACTGCTCTCTTTTAGTGTGCTTTAATTTATGCAGGCTGTTTTACAGGCTCATTAAGGGTAACTACGTTAATAGTGTTACTTGCTTTAGCGAGCGCGCTGTTTATTACATTTTGAACGAGCTTTTCACACCCTCCACAACCTGTACTGGCTTTGGTGCTTTGCTGCACACTTGCCAAATCTATGCAGCCGTTAGAAACTGATTGTTCAATGGTGTGTTTGGTTACTTTATGACACGCGCAAATAATGGCGTCATCAGGCAAGTCATCGGCGCTTAGCTCTGCTATGTCGCCGGCAAGGGGCATAATGAGCGCTTCGGGATCGGTGGTAAGTTCAATGTCGTTTAAATGATATTGCAGCAAATTGTCGTAATCGCTGGTATCGCCAACAAGTACCGCGCCAATCAGCTTATTACTTTGTGAATTGGTAACTATTTTTTTATAAATACCATTGGGTTGATCTTCAAAATAATAGCTTATTGCGCCTTCGCTGCGTGCATGTGCATCGCCAATAGAACCCACTTCAACACCCATTAATTTAAGCTTGGTGCTCATATCGGCACCACTAAATTCATCGGCTTTATTGTCTAAGCCAGTACTTTGCAAAGTACCTTGCTGCGTCTGTTGTAAAATATGCCCAACTGCTATTTTAGCCATGGCGTAACCGGGTGCTACTAAGCCAAAAATAAAGTTATTCCATAGTGCACATTCGCCAATCGCGTATATGTTTTTATCGCTCGTTTGGCAGTGGTTATTAATTACAATACCGCCGCGCTCGCCTAACTCTAAATTAAACTCGCGTGCCAAATTATCATAAGGGCGAATACCTGCCGAAAATACAATCATGTCAGTTTCAAGGGTTTTACCGCCTTTAAAACACATTTTGTAACGACAACTTTCACCTTCTACTATTTCCTCTGTTGCTACCGATGTATGCACAGTAACGCCCAAGTCTGTAATTTTGTTTTTTAGTAACCGACCGCCCCCCGCATCAACTTGTACGCCCATAAGTTGCGGTGCAAATTCTATTACGTGAGTATGCAGACCCAGTTGCTTTAATGCGTTTGCAGCTTCAAGCCCCAGTAAACCGCCACCAATTACCACGCCTACTTTACTGCCGTGGGCTGAGTTTTTTATTGCGTGTAAATCGTTAATGGTGCGATAAACAAGGCAATGCTCGCGATCTTTACCCGGTATAGGCGGTACAAATGGGAATGAACCTGTAGCAAGCACAAGCTTGTCGTATTCAAACAACTCCCCTTTAGCGGTCGTTACAGTTTGCGTATCACGATTTATATCAACCACTTTAGAATGAGTATGAAAGCGTACTTGCCAATCGTCATAGGTTTTATTGCATGTAAGTGCGAGGTCGTCTGCGGTTTTGCCTTTAAAAAAAGACGATAGCTGCACGCGATCATACGCTAAACGGTCTTCACCGCTAAGTACCGTAATTTCAAATTGCTCATCAGCTTGATTTTGAGAAACTAGCTGCTGCACAAAATGGTGCCCGACCATTCCGTTTCCTACCACTACAACACGCTGCTTGCTTAGCATTTACTCACCTTAAAATGATATCTACTTTAGTGATTGACTAAAGCTAACATCGAATAATTTGTTATAGGATTGTTATAGCAATATGTAAGCCAAATATATAAGCATTTAAAATCAGTAATTTGCCTACATTGGTGCAGAGGTGAAAAGCATAAAGCCCCACAAGATGGTGCAACTGCACCATCTTGTGTCGCTATAAATTACAAGAGGATTTTAGAAGATAGTGAGGGTTAAAATTTAGCGCTCATCCATACCCACAATTTTTGAGTATCGACTTTATTAGCAGCAGTATCGCCCGCTGAGTAATCAGCGTATTTAACACCTACTGCATATTGTTTATTAATAGGTTTAACGTATTGTACGTTTAGTTCAGTACCCAAATCGTCAACCCCATTTGATTGCTCATTAGCATCAAAACTGTGATAAGCCACCAGCCATTTTCCGTCAAACGCTTTACCGTTTAAGCTTATGTAAGTGTCGTCCAAGCCTTGTGCGGGTGTATTTAAAAATGTATCTGCCCAACCATTAAATTTATGTAACGTGGCAAGCGGTGTTGCAAACCCGTAATCGCCATTATCAGAGCCAAGTGACTCTATGCCAACTTTTAATGTTACTGTTTTTATACCCAAACCATTTAAATCAACAGCGCCTTCAAGTGCATAGTAATCGGCATCAAAATCACTCACGCTTGTTGACGCAGACTGCGTTGCATACTCCGCTTTGTAATAAAATTTTATGTCGTTTAGGGTTTTATTACCGTTAAAAGAAACGCCATAAGTGTCTAAACTGTCGTCTTGTAGTGCATCGTCACTTAATAAGTAACTGTATAAAACCACTTTACCGTAGTCTGTTTTAAAGCTTGCATTAATTAGATGATCGGACGATTTAATGTCTTTATCGTCAGCAAATATGCGGTTACGCTTATTTAAATAACTGTACTGTAAATCTATGTTGTTAAATGCGTAATTAATGGTTGCTGCATCAAAGGTTTGTCTGTCTTGGCGCCAACCTACGTGCCCAACAAAACGCTGCCCATCAAGGGCTATTACTTGGCGTCCTACTTTTAGCGATAGACCATCGCGGGCATATTTAACAAAACCTTGGTCTATCTCGGTGTTTTCTGGGTCGGCAATAACAGAGTAATTAGTATTTTTCCCCACCGTATTGTTGTAATCATCTACGCCCAATAGGCTGCGGGTGTCTTCTACTTCAATAAGGGCTGAAAAACCATTCACCTCATCTGTTTGATGCGTTAAGCGGGTTCTAAGTGTTAAGCCGCTTGCATCTTTTAGAGCATTTTCTTGATCAACGCTTTCAAAACGCAGTCTAAAATCAAGATCAGTTTGCGAAGCTTGGCTTATTGAAGGCGCAGTGAAGCAACCCAGTATAAAAATAATAGGTAAGTTGTTCTTATAGTTAAGCATTTTAGTTCTCTAAGTTTTAATTATTAATACACATACCAAAGCAATAAATAAACACAGCGAAATACATTTCCACACCATAACTGGATCGCGTTTCATTATTGAACTTTTATTAGCGGTACTTTCTAAATAAGGATTAGGTTTGTTGATATCGTTTATAAACTCAGAAAAAGCTTGGTATCTGAGCTCAGGTTTAGGGGCAAGCGCCTTCATAAGGGCTTGATCTAACCAAAACGGAATATCGGCTCTGTATTTACGAATACTTGTGTAATGCCAATGGCTGTAATCTTTTGGCGCTACGTGGTTAAGTGGCAGTGGTTTGTAAGGCAGTTTTGAGCACAATAACTCATATGCAATAACGCCAAGTGAAAACAAATCACTTTTAAAATCGGCGTGCATAGTAATCAGTGTTTCGGGTGCGGTGTAGTCGGCAGTACCTTGTGGGCAATCATCCGCAATTTGTTTAACCGATTCGTCCATAGCCGCAACACTTACTGTGCCGTAATCTATTAGCGTTACTTTTCCGTGCGCATCTATCATTACGTTATCGAGTTTTAAATCGCGATGTACCATATCGAGTCGTTGAAACGCCCTTAGTGCATGTACTATTTGTTCAATAATACTGCGCACTTGGGTTATTTCTGGGTGCGGCACATCGTGCTTCCAATCACTGAGTGTTTGCCCGTCCATGTACTCACAAATATGATACAAAAAACGACTCTGCGATTGCGTACTTAGTACTTTCATCACGTTTAAATGGTTTATGCGTTGCCCTACCCAACCTTCTCTTATAAAGCCTTGAAGGTAGTGCACATCGTCTTCAAAATTAACCGAAGGTGCTTTTAAAACCACTGGCGGTATATCGGGCGCTTGTTGCACTAAATAAATATGCGAGCGACTACTGGCATGCAATTTACGGATAACCTTGTAGTCATCAATTTTTTGTCCAACATTAAGCGCAGGTGGAATTTTTCGTCGTGTTAGCGAATGATAAAGCTCATCTAACTTTTGCTCGGCAATATTTTCTACTTTTACAAGCAAACAACTTACGTTGTCGTCACTACCTCGCGCTAATGCAAGTTCGGTAATTGCTTTAGCTGCATTTTCTAAATTAGTGTGATCTAAATTAACGTGTTCATTAATTAGTTTTGCTATATCGCTGTTTGGGAGCACATCGTGTACGCCATCGCAGGTTAATATATAAATATCGTCTGCTTTTAGGTCAACTTCGTATACATCTATTTCTTGATGAAGTTGTGCGCCAAGTGCACGCGTTAGGGTATCGTTTACTTTGTGATCCCGTGTTATTGCCTCTATTTTATTTCCTCGCAAGCGAGTAATACGCGTATCACCTAAGTGAAATATATAACCCGTTGCCGACTTTAAAATAAGTGCTGTAAAAGTCGTCATCCAATCGGCTTGGCGCTGACCTAAGTGATTGTAATTAACTGATTGCGAATACAGCCACTGATTTAAACTCGCTAACACCTTCGACACTGACTTTTTAACCGCCCAACTTTCGGGGGTATTTAAATACTCATTTATAAAATGAGTAACCGAAAGTTGAGACGCTTGTTTCGCATTTTTTGCTGATGAACACCCATCGGCTAAGCAGGCAATAACGCCTTTAGACTCTTTTTCTTGCGCTTTGGTATTAAGAGCAGCAAACGCATCTTGGTTTTCTGCTTTTAACCCTTTAGCGCTGTGGCCGCCAAATGAAACATTGAGTTCATTTTCAAGCGCTTTAGCGTGGTGTGTTTCATCAAACATAGTCAATAATGCCTTAAGTCACTGAAATAAGTTCAACGGTGCCGTCTTCATTTACTTCGGTAATGTGTCCGTCTGGTTCTTTCATAAAAAACAGTGCGCCTAAGCCAAGTAATGCACTACCCGCAATAATGAAAAAGAAGGTTTGATAATCAACAAGTGATAATGCCGTTAAGTAAACTACTGCACCAACATTACCGTATGCGCCTGTCATACCTGCAATTTGCCCTGTTAAACGACGCTTAATTAGTGGTACTGCGGCAAATACAGCGCCCTCACCAGCTTGCACAAAGAACGAACATGCCATAGCAGCTACTACAGCAAGCCATAAAGACCAAGATGCATCAACCAAGCCCATTACAAAATAACCAACAGCAAGACCCGTTGTAAGTACAATAAGGGTAATACGACGACCTAATTTATCTGAAATCCAACCGCCACCTGGGCGAGATGCTAAATTCATAAATGCATAAGCTGAGGCTAAAATACCCGCGTACACCATATCAAGCGCAAATACATCCATAAAAAATAGCGGTAACATAGATACAACCGCAAGTTCAGAACCAAAGGTTGTAAAATATAAAATATTTAAAACAGCCACTTGCTTAAATTCATAACGATGCGACTCGGGTACAGGCTCTTTAAAAATATGACCATTTACGTCAAAGGTTTTATACACTTCGTAAATATAAAGCAGAACTAAAAAAGCATACACGGCAAGTACAAAGTTAGCCGAAATTAGGTTAGCACCGGTTGGTGAAAGCTTCCAAGTAAGTAATGCTAGTGCACCATACATAGGGATTTTCATAATAAGAAGTAATACAAAGTCGCCTTTACTGGTTACTTCCATTGCGCCTACTTTTTTAGGCTTAAAGTATGTACCGCCTTTTGGCGTATCGGTTACATTTAAATACCAAATAACACCAAATATAACGCTTAATACACCGGTTAAACCTACTGCGTAACGCCAACCATCTTCGCCACCAAACATAAGTGCAATAATTGGCAATAACATAGCCGCTGCTGCTGAACCAAAGTTACCCCAGCCGCCATAAATACCTTCTGCTATGCCCAGCTCGTTAGCAGGAAACCATTCACTCACCATACGAATGCCCACAACAAAGCCAGCACCAATAAAGCCTAAAGCAAAACGCGCTATTGCGGCTTGCTCAAATGTGGTTGCCATAGCAAACATAAAACATGGAATACTACAGCTAATAAGGAGTGCCGCATAAACAATACGGGGACCAAATTTATCGGTTAGCATACCCACCACAACACGCGCTGGAATAGTTAACGCTACATTTAAAATTAGTAATGTTTTAACTTGTGCCATGGTGATCCCAAGTGAACCCGCAATTGCACCTAATAAAGGAGCATGGTTAAACCATACAAAAAATGACACAAAAAAGACCATCCAACTTAGATGCAATACTTTCATTTTTCCGCTAAACGATATTAAGTTAAACCCAGAACTCGGTTGCATGTTTATTTTCCTCGTAAACGTATTATTGTTTTATTAATGCCCCACCCTTTTATATGAGTAGCAGCCAATGTTTGTTAAATTTAAGTTAACCCGATATAGCAATTACTGAGCCACTAATTAAAAACCATAAATTTCATATGGTTACATGCAACAGTTGTTTTTATACGTTATAGTTGCACTATATGAGTGAAGGGCTCTGGGTTGTTAGAGTGCAAATAAAAAGCGTTACTACTTGCTCTTGGATTTAACAACTTGGTATTGTTCAAAAAAAGTATGAGAAGTTTGAAAATGCAAAAAACACCGCTAACTTACCAGCAGCAACTGCGCTATTCTCGGCACATTATGCTGCCGCAGCTCGATATAGACGGGCAAGAGCAGCTATGGCAATCGCATGCTTTAATTATTGGTGTGGGTGGGCTTGGGTGTGCGGTAGGTCAATACTTAGCGGCATCTGGCGTTGGCACGCTTACCTTAGTTGATAACGATGAAATAGACGTGACCAACCTGCAAAGGCAAATACTGTATAAAGAAAGTGATATTGGTAGCCCAAAATGCAGTGCTGCTAAAAAACAGCTTAACGCGCTTAATAGTGAAATAGACATAAACACCATTGAGGAATTTTTTGATACAAGTACCTCTACAGAACAGCTATTTAATAACATTGATATAGTAATTGATTGCTCAGATAACCTCGCAACGCGTAATGCACTTAATAGCGCCTGTTTTAAAGCTAAAGTTCCGCTAGTGTCAGGCTCTGCAATACGTATGGAAGGACAAGTCGCGTGTTTTACTATGGATGAAAACAGCCACTGTTATGGTTGTTTATCGCAATTTTTTAGTGAACAAACACAAAGCTGCTCTGAATCCGGCGTGCTTTCCCCAATTGTGGGGCTAATAGGCAGTATTCAGGCAACTGAAGCGCTAAAAATACTTGCTGGTTTGCCAAGTGGCTTAAGCGAGCACTTATTGCTGGTGGATGGTTTAAGCATGGAGTTTAATCGTTTTAAAATAGCTAAAAACAGTCAATGTGCGGTGTGCAGCATTTAGTTATTCTAGATCACTGATTGTTGTATAAAGCACATCGCCCACTTTAAAGTCGTTTTTGTCCCACACTCGTCTTGAAGCCAAGCAATACAAAGTCTGCCCATCTACATTGAGCGTTAACTGCCACTTATTATTAATAAGCTCAGCCTGAGTTAATACCGACTCTAAAACATTACTGTGCGTTGTTTGCTCAGGCTTTAACGCACTAAGCGACATTTGCTCACTTTCTATAATTAGCTTATTACTGCTATCGACAAGTGCAGGAAGCACAAAAAGCGGTTGCTCACTTTGCTGTAATTGCAGTTGATATAGCCCGTAGTCTTCATCAAATTTAACCACATCGTAATTAATTAAGCTCAGCGGTGTTTGTCTATCGTTTGCATAAATAGCTTTTGCAACGTGCGCACTTGCACCTTGGTTTATCACCTTACCTTTATCAAGCTGAATAAGGGTATCGCAGCAAAATAGCAGCTCTTTTAATGAGTGACTTACTATTATAAATTTAATATTAAACTTAACTGCAAACTCGCTAAGTTTAGTGAGCGTTTTAAAACGCAATGACCAATCAAGCGCACTAAAAGGCTCATCAAGCATTATAAATTTTTGACCAGCTAACAGCGTACGCGCAAATACTACACGTTGGCGTTCGCCACCCGATAAGCTTTGTACATCACGGTTTAGTAAGTCTTGTAATTCAAGTGTTTTAACAACGTATTCTAGCGTTAAGCTGGTTTGTTTATTCCCGCAGTGTTTTTGTGTAAACGCTAAATTACCTGCCACATCTAAATGAGGAAACAACGGGCACGATTGCAACTGAAGCGTAATACCGCGTTTATCGCTTGGCAACTCATGCACTGGCTGATTGTTTACATAAACACTTTTTGCAGGATCTAAACCACTAATACAACGCAGTAATGTTGACTTACCCGAGCCTGAAGGCCCGTAAACACCGAGTACATTAAACGACTCAAGCTCAAGGTTTATATCTAAATCAAAATTATTGAGTGCTTTAAAAAGGCTTAACTTAATCATTTTATTGCTTAACCCCTACAATGCTTTTATTAAACTTAAATAACAGCACTAAACAGGCAAACGAAATAGCCAGTAAAATAAGTGAAAGTTGATGCGCCGCCGTATAATTTAACGATTCAACATGGTCATAAAGCGCAATAGACACCACCTGTGTTTGCCCCTGAATATTACCGCCAATCATTAGTACCAAACCAAATTCACCCAATGTATGCGCAAAACCTAAAGCAAACGCGCTACCAATACTGGGTTTTAAAAGCGGGATAATTAAATGCACAAAGCGTTTAAACGGGCTCAACCCAAGCGCAATGGCAGCTTCGTTATAGGTTTGATTAATATGTTTAAACCCAGCCACAAGCGGCTGCATTACAAAAGGCAGTGAATAAAAAAGCGAGCCGATAACCACGCCCTGAAAACTAAACGCAAGCTGCGTACCCGTTAGCCAAAACCAAAACTGCCCAAAAGCGTGATCAGGCGAAAATAAAACAAGTAAGTAAAACCCTAATAACGTAGGCGGTAGCACTAAAGGCATTGCAATTAATGCCTCTAAAAATGGTTTAAATTTACCGTTATAGCCAGCGAGCTTGTATGCCAGTGGAATACAAAAAACAAGAAGGAGCACTGCGGTTATAAAGGCAAGTTTTATAGTTAACCACAGCGCGGTTAAATCACTTTGAAGCATTGTTGTCCTTTATTCTGTAACCTAATTCAATTAACTGCTGCTGCGTAGCGTCCATCATTAAAAATTGCATAAGTTGCTTAGCGCTAGCATGCTTTTTAGTCGAGCTAATAATAACGCCTTGTTGAATTATATCGGGATATTGATTGGTAGGCAGCACGGTATAATCTAAATATTTTTGATCTTGCGTGTTACTGTAAGCCGCCTTTAGGGATGAAACAGCCACCAGCCCTACTCCTACATTACCACTTTGCACAAACTGAAACGCATGTGTAATGTTATTCCCGTACACATAATTTATTGGTTTTTTAAAATGGTTATTCGCGTAATACTCTGAGGCACGCCCGTATGGTGAAAAACGCGGATTAGCAATGGCTACTTTATCATTTACTTTTTCAGCTTTGGGTTGCCACAAAGCAAGTTCGCCTAACGCGTAAGTGATTAAGCTGCTTTGCTCGGCATAGCCTTCTTTAATAAGCGATTGCGGGCGAAAATCGTCAGCCGATAAAAACACATCAAATGGCGCGCCATGCACTATTTGCGAATATAAAACACCGCTAGAAGCGGCTGATATTTTCACGTCAACATTAGGTAATGGGGATTTTTTTAGTAGGGTTTCCAATACAGTTTTAAAATTACTCGCTACGGCTACTTGCAGCGTTTCTTTTGCGTTTACGCCGCACGAAAGCATGCATATCACACACAAAAAATAACCCAACCATGTATTGTAAAGCTTTGACATTATAAGTATTGTTTCAAAATAAAATGATTTAAGTAAGCAATATATATGAACGATGTTTGCAATGCACCCGGTTTATTGCCAATTGAAACTGCAATACAAAATATACTTGGCACAATAACGCCTGTTAAAGACGTTGAAACCATTTCTATAATGCAAAGTGTTGATCGCGTTTTAGCAAGCGATGTTAAGTCAACTATAAACGTACCAGCGCATAACAACTCTGCAATGGATGGCTATGCGCTGTGTATTTCAGATAAAAGCTTAACCTACACACAAGTAGGTAGTGTGTTTGCAGGTCAAATTTTTGAAGGAACACTTACCCCAGGGCAATGCGTAAGAATAATGACCGGCGCCGCCATTGCACCTGGCGCTAACGGCGTAGTAATGCAAGAAAACGCCTCGGTTGATGGCGATAAAATTACGTTTACCGCGCAACCAGAGTTAAATGAAAACGTGCGTTTTGCTGGCGAGGATATTGCTATAGGCGACGTTATTTTAAAAGCAGGCGATAAATTAAAAGCTGTTGATGTGGGATTACTGGCATCTTTAGGAATTGCCAATATAGATGTGGTAAGAACCCTAAAAATAGCCGTGCTTTCTACAGGCGATGAGCTAATTGAACCTGGTCAGCCGCTTAAGCAAGGCGCTATTTTTGAAAGTAACCGCGCTGTTATTATTAGTGCGCTGCAACAAAAAAATATAGACGTGCTTGATTTAGGAATTATCCCTGATGACAAAGAACTCATCACTAATGCATTTTTAAAAGCGAACGAACTTGCCGATGCCGTAATAAGCTCAGGCGGTGTATCGGTTGGTGAAGCCGACTTTACTAAAGAAGTGCTCAACGAAATTGGCAATATCCACTTTTGGAAAATAGCCATGAAACCAGGCAAACCTTTTGCCTTTGGTAAATTAAGTAACAGTTACTTTTTTGGCTTGCCAGGTAACCCTGTGTCGGCTGCTGTTACGTTTAATCAGTTAGTAGAGCCTGCACTGCAAAAGCTGTCGGGGCTTGGTGAAGTAAATCCTAAAATGCGCTTTAACGCGGTTACTACATCCGTTATTAAAAAGCGCCCAGGAAGAGCCGACTTTCAGCGCGGTACAGCAACAATTAACGAGCAAGGTGACTTAGTGGTTGCCCCGTTTAATAAACAGGGCTCGGGTGTACTTTCGTCGCTTAGTAAAGCTAACTGTTTAATTGTAGTGCCGGCGCAAAGCGGCAATATCGAAAAAGGCGCAACAGTAAGTATTGAGTTGCTATAAAGCCTAAAATGCTACAGCTAACTGTACAATTTAGCTGTAGCGCTGCTGCAAACCTTAAAATATTTTTATATTTAATGTTTGAATTAAACAACGCGGATTCAAACCTGAAGTGCATAACGTTTAGGCGGCTTTAGCCGCCAAGTGATCCTGCATCAATTTTGCAGGCGTTTCAAATCCAAGTGTCTTCCTCGGACGATTATTAAGTTGCTCA
>NZ_JADYXA010000031.1:0-43841 GCF_015864495.1 Pseudoalteromonas sp. SWYJZ98
AAGACCTTTACCAGCCTGAAGTTCAGCTAATGCTTTGTTGAAATCGAAAGATTGAGTCATGTGTCACTCCTGTTTTCTTAATAATACTGAAATGACACAGATTTCTAAACACTACCAAAAACTATATTCAGCTGTAGCTAAACAGCTTGTTTAAATGGATTACGAGTATCTTGGTGTTCCTCAAGATTACGCATTAAAATAGCATGCGCTAAGTTAATGCCTTCATTTAGCGGTATTTTTACAATGTGACCAGAGCCTTTAGCATCGCTAATACTTTCGCCCTTTTTGTTTTCCATATATTCAAGCTTAAAAGTAAAGTTACCTTGTGGTGTCATAAGCTCTAAGGAGTGACCTGTACAAAATTTATTTTTAACGTCTATTTCAACTAATCCATTTTCGCAGCGCCCAAGTACTTCACCCACAAATTGCTGTTTAGTTGATACAGAATGACCGTACTCATAGTTTTGATAATCTTGATGGGCATGGCGTTTTAAAAAGCCTTCTGTATAACCACGATGCGCTAGATTTTCGAGAGTTTTAAATAAGTTATTATCAAATGGTTTACCCGCAACAGCATCGTCTATTGCTTTGCGATAAACTTGTGCTGTGCGCGCTACATAATAAAATGACTTAGTACGCCCTTCTATTTTTAAACTATGTACACCCATTTCTGTTAACTGCTCTACGTATTGTACTGCGCGTAAATCTTTTGAGTTCATAATATACGTGCCGTGTTCATCCTCAAACGCAGGCATATACTCACCAGGGCGACCTTGTTCCTCTAGCATAAATACATCGTTACTTGGCGCGCCTTCACCCAGAGTAGGAATCACCTGTTTGGGGTCAATTTTATGCACCATTTCGCCGGTTTCGTTTTCAACCCCTGGTTTTACATCATAATCCCATCTACATGCATTAGTACACGTGCCTTGATTTGGATCGCGCTTATTTATGTAACCAGAGAGCAAACAACGCCCCGAATACGCCATACAAAGCGCACCATGTACAAACACTTCAAGTTCGGTGTCTGGGCAGAGTGTGCGTATTTCGGTTATTTCTTCGAGCGACAACTCCCGTGATAAAATAACACGTTCAATCCCCTGTTTTGCCCAAAATTGTACACTTGCGTAATTTACCGCATTCGCCTGTACTGATAAGTGAATAGGCATGGCTGGCCATTTTTCACGAACAAGCATAATCAAACCAGGGTCTGACATAATCAGCGCATCAGGCCCCATAGCAATAACAGGTTCAATGTCACGTAAATACGATTTAACTTTGGCATTATGCGGCGCAATATTAGACACCACATAAAACTTTTTATTTTGCGCATGGGCTTCACTAATGCCGACTTGCAGAGTGTCTAGGTCAAACTCATTATTACGCACACGCAAGCTATAACGAGGCTGCCCCGCATAAACCGCATCTGCGCCATAAGCAAACGCGTAGCGCATGTTTTTTAAACTGCCTGCGGGGCATAATAATTCAGGAATAAAAGGCATTGAAGAAATAACGGGTAACATGTGCGCTCCATACATCGAACTGGGTTTAAACCAGTTGCATGAGTTTTACCAATTTGATTGAAAAATTAAGCATTAATCCAGTGAAATTGGTGTTATTGAAAAATACATAAACACAAGCGCAGCAGTATAAATATGGCTAATAATTTAAATTTGATCGAGATCATAAAACAGCAATCAAACTGGTTTTTAATAAAATTAGGATTTTTCACTTAAAACGCGTATAATTCGCGCCCGTTAATATTCACACTTTTACTTAAAATTATTGGAGCATAAAGATGGCTTTAGAGCGTACTTTCTCAATCGTAAAACCTGATGCAGTTGCTAAAAACCACATTGGCGCTATCTACAACCGTTTCGAAACTGCTGGCCTTAAAATCGTTGCAGCTAAAATGGTTCACCTTTCACAAGAGAAAGCTGAAGGTTTCTACGCAGAACATAGCGAACGTCCTTTCTTTGGCGCTTTAGTATCTTTCATGACATCTGGTCCAGTAATGGTTACAGTTCTTGAAGGCGAAAACGCTGTTCTTAAAAACCGTGAAATCATGGGTGCTACTAACCCTGCTGAAGCACTAGCTGGTACTTTACGTGCAGACTACGCTGATAGCATCGACGAAAATGCTGTTCACGGTTCTGACGCTGTTGAATCTGCTGCTCGCGAAATCGCGTACTTCTTCGCTGACGAAGAGCTTTGTTCACGTACTCGTTAATTCGAATTCGTTAACATATTGAAAAGGGCTTTCGGGCCCTTTTTTAGTCATTACGTAAAGTATTAATCAGAAACTCATGATGTTTTACTTAATGATTAAAGTGAGTGAATTGTGTACAATTCGTCCTCGTAAATTTTATCTCCACCGTCACCGATTGAGGTTGTTTCATGACCGAGCAAAAAAAGATTAACTTATTAGATTTAAACCGAGAAGCAATGCGCGAGCTATTTGCATCGTTCGGTGAAAAGCCGTTTCGTAGTGACCAGGTGATGAAATGGATTTATCATTTTGGCGTAGATAACTTCGACGATATGAGCAACGTAAATAAAAAGCTTAAAGAAAAACTTAAAGCTGAATGCGAAATTGTAGCGCCAGAGATCACCGTTCGCCAGCAAGCAAGCGACGGCACTATTAAGTACGCGCTTATTCTTGAAGGCGGCCAAGAAGTAGAAGCCGTTTGGATCCCTGAAAAAGAGCGCGCTACGTTATGTGTATCATCACAAGTGGGTTGTGCGCTTGAATGTACTTTTTGTTCTACTGCTCAACAAGGCTTTAACCGTAACTTAAAAGTATCTGAAATTATTGGCCAAGTTTGGCGTGTAGCTAAAGATATAGGCCTTGATGGTCATAGCGAAAAGCGCCCAGTGACTAATGTTGTAATGATGGGTATGGGCGAGCCTTTACTTAATCTTAAAAACGTAGTGCCAGCAATGGAACTAATGATGGACGATTGGGGCTTTGGTTTATCTAAGCGCCGCGTAACATTAAGTACTTCAGGCGTTGTACCTGCTCTTGATTTACTAAAAGAAAAAATTGACGTAGCACTGGCTATATCACTTCACGCACCAGATAACGCACTGCGTGATATTTTAGTACCTGTTAATAAAAAGTACCCTATTGAAGAGTTTTTAGCGGCGTGTCGTCGTTATATCGACGGTTCAAAGGCTAATAAAGACGTGACTGTTGAATACGTTATGCTTAATGGCATTAACGACAGCACTGACCAAGCGCATGCATTAGTACAAACGTTAAAAGGCACACCGTCTAAGGTAAACCTTATTCCGTTTAACCCGTTCCCGGGTAACGAGTACACACGCTCAAGTAATAGCCGTATCGACCGCTTTTCAAAAGTACTACAAGCTGCAGGTGTAACCTGTATTGTGCGCCGTACTCGCGGCGATGATATTGACGCAGCTTGCGGTCAGTTAGTCGGTGACGTAGTTGACCGTACTAAACGCTTAGCTAAAAAGAAAATCCGCGACGATAACGCGATTGCCGTTAATATCCACCAAGCATAATCTGTAACAGCCTTATATGAATAAACCATATAAGGCTGTTAAGTTGTTTATTTTTAAATAAATGATGCAAGAGTAAAGCTTTTAGGTAAGATAGGCGACATGGACTAAAAATAAAGAGATAAGGTAATGCGATCTATACTTGCTATAACACTATCAACACTTGCCCTAAGTGGCTGTGTGAGCGAAAGTAGTTATAACGGCAGTAATAAACCCGTCGTCGAAAATAAAGTTAATAATACTGGCGCAGCACGAACACGAATTGCTTTAGCCCTACAGTATTTAAAAACGGGTAATAATTCTCAAGCCAAATACAATTTAGAACGTGCAGCAGCATTTGCTCCTGACCTACCTGAAGTACATTACTCTCTTGCTTATTACTACCAACAAGTGGGCGAAAACCCGCTAGCTGATAAAGCCTACCAAAAAGCACTTGAAATCAAGCCAGACGATCCTAACACCCTCAATAACTACGGTGTGTTTTTATGTGGTATTGATGAATACGATCGTGCAACTGATCAATTTTTAAAAGCTATTGAAGTACCAAGTTATATTCGCGTTGCCGAAAGCTACGAAAATTTAGCCTTGTGTGCTATTGAATTTGATGATTTTGAAAATGCAGAAAGCTACTTTCAACAGGCACTTAATCACAGCTCTCAGCGAACATCTACATTAATTAGCTTAGCCGCACTGTATTACGCTAAAAGTGACTTGTACAAAGCCAGTGAACTTATAAAACGCTATGAAAGTACGGGCCGAGTATCTTCTCGCGCATTAATGCTTAGCTACCTTGTAAAAAACCGAATGGGCAGAATTGAAGAAGCTGAAAAAATTTCCAACACTATTTTGCAAACTTACTCTACCAGCAACGAAGCCTATGCGTTAAAAGAGAAAAGAACACGCTTTAATGAGTTTGAAATACTGCGAGAAAAATACCGTAAAGCGCAGTTAAAAGAACTAAAAAATGACGCAAGCGGCGCACACGTTAGTTCAAAACCAAAAATAAAAGTTATTAGAAAGAAACGTTCGCCACAGGACGGTTCAACAAGCTTGGTAACAAACAACGAACAAAAAACAGATAAAAAGCTCGCAACAGCAAATAACCAAGATGTAAATCCAGTTATAGCAAGAGAAAAGCAAGCTCAAGCATTGCCAAATACGCTCATTACGCAAGCCGACGAAGCAACCGTAATAGCAAAACAAGTAACGACCCAAAAAGAAGAAGCTCCTAAAGTCGTCGCGCCAAGCAACCCTACCGATACATCGGCTGTTATGCTTGCACTTACTACTGAGCACGACTCTGCAGATTCTATAGTAGCAGCGCCTGAAAAAGCGCAACCCGTTTTAGAACCTCAAAAAGAAGTTATAGCGACAAAACAACCGGCTAAAGCCGATGACGAGGTAACAATAATCTCGTTTGGCGCACCTAAAACAGGCCAGTTTAATTCGCAGCAAACTAGTAACTACAGTAATTCTGCACCTGCAGTTACGAATCAAAAAAACAGTAGTGACGTGGTATTCTACGAAGCGACTAAAAATACAACCGTTTTTGAAAACAGCAACTATCAAAATAATGCTGATATTGAATTTAAAAGCTACGAAGCAGTGCAAAAAACTGAGCTTCCAATGCTTAATCCTAAAGTATCGCCTTTACGCGTGCCATTTCATGTAATTGCTGTTGGCGAAAACCTATTTAGCATTTCGGTGCGATACAATGTTAAACTACAAAAACTCCTGCAATGGAATGGTTTAAAAGAGTCGGATCGGGTAATGAATGGAAGTAAAATATACCTAAACGATCCTAATATTTATTACGAAATTAAAGCTGGTGATTCCCTTTACGATATAGCTACCCAGCGGCATGTATTAATTGATGAATTAATGCGATGGAATAAATTAAGTCCTGATATAGCATTAAAACCAGGGCACAGACTTTTACTAGTGGATCCAGACTCATACACATTATGAATGAAGAAAATACGCAAACACAGAGCGAACAGCCAACTGTAGGACAAATACTAAAAAATCATAGAGAGCAAGCAAACGTTAGCATCGCAACTATCGCTGCACCGTTAAAGCTGTCTGAACTTCAAATTAAACGCCTTGAAAATGATGAATTTGCGTTACTAGGCCCTATCACTTTTGTTAAAGGCTATATAAAAAATTATTGCCGTGAATTAAAAGTCGATAGCGCACCTATATTAGCAATGATGCCGGCCCCACCAGAGCCGACCAAGCCCGCTAATATGCAAAGCTTTTCGCGCCGAACAGAAAAAGAAGCAAGCGACAACCGTTTAATGTTTTTTAGTTATTTAATTTTAGCGATTGTTATTGGCTCATCTGCTTTATGGTTTTGGCAAAACGCTACCCCCATTGAAGAGCAAACCAGTAAAATAAACGTTGCCAACTCAATAATGAGTGAACGACAAGCAGCTCAACCCAGTATTTTACAGCAACAGCAACAAGCCGAAATTAACGACGAATCACTATTAGAATCAAAAGATACGCTTGAAACATCAACAAGCTCAGAAGCCGTTACAGAAACGGCTCCTATTACATCTAACAACGAAAGCCAAGAAGATGCTAGCAGTACAATTGTTATGAACTTTAACGGCGAAAGTTGGGTTGAAATTTACGATGGCGAAGGCGAAAAAATAGCATTCGGCGTTAAAAAAGCAGGCTACATTATGACCGTAATCGGAACGCCTCCTTTTTCAGTTGTGCTTGGTAAGCATGACGCTGTAGACATTACTTTAAACGGCGAACCTGTAGATGTTTCTGCATTTCCTAAAAACCGTTTAGCCAAATTTACATTACCACTAGCAGAGTAGTCGCTATGTTTTCAGAATCCCCAATTAAACGCAGAAAATCCACCCGTATCAATGTAGGTAACGTCCCTATTGGTGACGGCGCCCCTATTGCTGTGCAATCAATGACCAATACCGACACCATGGATGTTGATGCAACCGTTGCACAAATTCAGGCAATACAAGATGCAGGTGCCGACATAGTGCGTGTATCAGTACCGACTATGGACGCAGCTGAAGCGTTTAAAAGTATTAAAGAACAAGTGACTATTCCGCTAGTAGCCGATATTCACTTTGATTACCGTATAGCCTTAAAAGTGGCAAAGTACGGCGTAGATTGTCTGCGCATAAACCCAGGTAATATAGGTAGCGAAGAGCGTATAAGAGCTGTGGTCGATTCGGCTCGCGAGCATAACATTCCTATTCGTATTGGTGTAAATGGCGGCTCACTTGAGCGCGACTTACAAGAAAAATATGGCGAGCCTACACCTGAAGCCTTATTAGAATCAGCAATGCGCCATGTAGATATATTACGCCGCCTTGATTTTGACCAATTTAAAATATCGGTAAAAGCATCAGACGTATTTTTAGCGATAGGCGCCTATCGCTTACTCGCTAAAGAAATAGACCAACCACTGCATTTAGGTATTACCGAAGCGGGCGGCATGCGATCTGGCTCGGTTAAATCAGCCGTAGGTTTAGGTATGCTACTTGCCGAAGGTATTGGCGATACACTGCGAGTGTCGCTTGCAGCTGACCCTGTTCAAGAAATTAAAGTAGGTTTTGATATTTTAAAATCGCTGCGCATACGTTCGCGCGGTATTAACTTTATTGCCTGCCCAAGCTGTTCTCGTCAAGAGTTTGATGTAGTAAGCACCATGAACCAGCTAGAAGAGCGCCTTGAAGATATTATTGAGCCTGTATCGGTTTCGGTAATTGGCTGTGTTGTAAACGGCCCAGGTGAAGCCCTTGTGAGTGATATTGGCCTTGCCGGTGCAAACCGTCGCTCAGGTTTATACATTAATGGTGAGCGCCAAAAAGCGCGTATTGACAACAACAACATTGTTGACCAGCTCGAAGGCTACGTGCGCGACTTTATTGCTCAAAAAGAGCAGCAAACACCTATCGATATTAAAATAGTCGAATAAATACCGTATAAAGCGCCAAACAGCGGTGTTTGGCGTTTACCTTTATGACCAGAACGCTATAATAGCGGGTCAATTTTTAGCATTCTTGTTGTGTAAGCATTTTTTATTACACATAAACAGCATTTAGGATTTATCAGTGGCAAAACAAATTCAGGCAGTTCGCGGTATGAACGATTGTCTGCCGGGCGATACACAAGTTTGGCAGAAAGTAGAAAGCATTTTACGCGAGACAGTAGCATCGTTCGGTTATCAAGAAATTCGTTTTCCTATTGTAGAATCAACCGACTTATTTAAACGCTCTATTGGTGAAGTTACCGATATAGTAGAAAAAGAAATGTACACCTTTGCCGATCGCAATGGCGACTTATTAACACTTCGTCCAGAAGGCACCGCAGTATGCGTACGTGCTGGCAATCAAAATGGCTTACTATATAACCAAGAACAACGCCTTTGGTACATGGGTCCAATGTTTCGTCACGAGCGTCCGCAAAAAGGTCGTTACCGTCAGTTTCACCAATTTGGTTTAGAAACATTTGGTATTGCCACAGCCGACATAGACGCAGAAGTTATTTTATTAACAGCGCAACTATGGGAAGCCTTTGGTATTACTGACCACGTTCGTTTAGAGCTAAATTCTTTAGGCTCTAACGAAGCGCGTGCAGATTACCGTGATGCGTTAGTAGCCTACCTTGAGCAACACATTGATGTGCTTGATGAAGACTCAAAACGACGTATGTATTCAAATCCATTACGCGTACTTGATAGCAAAAACCCAGACGTACAAGCAATTTTAACTGATGCGCCTAAATTGTCTGAAAACTTAGACGCTGAATCAAAAGAACATTTTGAAAATTTATGTGAACGTTTAGACGCTGCTGGCGTCTCATATACGGTTAATGAAAAGTTAGTACGTGGTTTAGACTACTACAACCGTACCGTATTTGAATGGGTAACCGACAGCTTAGGCGCACAAGGCACTGTATGTGCTGGCGGTCGTTACGACGGCTTAGTTGAACAGCTTGGCGGCAAAGCAACCCCAGCTGTTGGTTTTGCAATGGGTCTAGAGCGCTTAGTGTTATTACTACAAGCGCTTGAGTGTGTAGGTGACATTCGTCGTAATGCTGATGTATATTTAGCAGCAATGGGCGACAAAGCAAGCATTCAAGCTCCTGCAATTGCAGCGCAACTACGTAAAGACGTACCGGGTTTACGCGTTATGGTGCATGCGGGCGGCGGCAACTTTAAAAAACAATTAAAACGTGCTGATAAAAGCGATGCACTTGTTGCAGTGATTATTGGTGAAGATGAATTAGAAAAAGGCGTTGTGACCATCAAGTATTTACGCGAGCGTAAAGAACAAGTCACATTAGAATTAGAACAAGCTAAAGCGCTATTAGCTGAGCTTATTAACGGCTAAGCGAACATTAGAGGTAAGAATGGATATTTATTCAACAGAAGAACAACAAGCAGAAGCCATTAAACGCTTTTTCCGTGAAAACGGCATTTCACTTGCACTAGGCATACTTGTTGGCCTTGGTGGCTTATATGGCTGGAAAGCATATAACCAAAACCAAATTACTACCGCTGAAAAAGCATCAGATTCATATACAGCGCTTGTTGAAAGTGATGATGTATTATCTTCAGCTGATGCGTTTATTAGCGAAAATAAAGATACAAACTACGCAACACTTGCTGCATTTGTTGCTGCAAAAGACGCTGTAGAAGCAAAAAAATTAGATGTAGCAAGCGAAAAGCTAAGCTGGATAGTGTCTAATACTGAAAATACAGAATTAAAAGCAATTGCGATTACACGTTTAGCGCGAATTCAAATTGCACAAACTAACTATGACGATGCATTAACTACATTAAATGCACCATTACCTGAAGCATTCAATGCAAACGTTGCCGAGCTTAAAGGCGACATTTACACACAGCAAGGTAACAAAGATCAAGCACGTACTGCATACCAAGCAGCAATAGATGCGGGTGGATTAACAAGTAACCCACTATTACAAATTAAGTTAGATGACCTAGCAGTAACTAGCCCAGCGGCATAAGGTTTTAGGTATGAAAAAATTTACAACAGCAGCCCTTGCCCTATGTATGGCAACACTGATGGGTTGTTCATCAAGTGATGATGAAGATGAACTAGTACTTCCTGAAATTGTAAACCAATTTGAAACTGACGTTGTTTGGCAAGAATCTGTAGGTGATGGCGTAGAGCATTACTTTTCTCGTTTAACACCAGCTGTTTACAAAGATACTGTATATGTTGCTAGCCGCGAAGGCCAAGTAGAAGCGTTTTCGCTTACTAACGGCGATACGAAGTGGGAAACCGATGTACGCCAAGATTTATCGTTTTGGCCATGGGCTGACAACGGTAATGCAAAATTATCAGGTGGTATTTTGCAAGCCTATGGTAAAATTTATATAGGTTCTGAACACGGCTTTATTATTGCCCTAGATCGCGAAACCGGTGAAGAAGTTTGGCGTAAAAATGTACCAGGCGAATCACTGTCTAAACCAACAGCAGGCGATGGCTTAATATTTGTAAATTTAGGCTCTGGTAAATTGTTAGCCCTTCACCCAGATACGGGCGAAGAGCGTTGGAGTTTTGAACAAGAAGTTCCACCACTAACATTACGCGGACAAAGCTCGCCAACTGTTGCTAACGGTGGTGTATTAGTAGGCCTTGAAACAGGCAAGCTAAGCGTTTTAATTTCAGACAGTGGTTACTCAGCATGGAGCGCAGAAATTGCGGTTGCTAAAGGCGCATCAGAATTTGAACGCCTAGTTGACGTAGACACTCAACCACTTATTAGCGGTCCATACGCTTACGCTATAGCTTACAACGGCAACTTAGCTGCTGTAGATATTCGCTCTGGCAACGTAGTATGGAAACGTGAGTACAGCAGCTACCGCGAAATTGCGATGGATGCACAAACAATTTATTTAGTAGATAGCGATGGTGTTATTTACGCATTAGATAAAAATTCAGGTATTGAACGTTGGAGCCAACCCGCTCTACGTGGTTGGTACCTAACAGGCCCTGCAGTTGCAGGTAGCCACTTAGCTTTAGGCGACCAAGAAGGTAACCTACATTGGCTAAATAAAGAAACTGGCGAGCTAGTATCTCGAGAAGACTTTGACAGCTCGGGCTTTTTTGTTGAGCCAGTTGTTGCCGACGATAAGCTAATTTTATACACCCGCGATGGTGAAGTTAGTATGGTAAAAATACCAAACTAACTGACTGCTATTAGTATAACCTGCTAATAGTTAATTGTTTTTTGTAAGGCTTCGCACTGCGAAGCCTTTTGTTGTTTTTTAAAGAGGTAGTTTATGCTTCCCGTGATCGCTCTAGTTGGGCGACCCAATGTGGGCAAGTCCACATTATTTAACCGTTTAACACGTACTCGTGATGCACTCGTAGCCGATTTTCCAGGTTTAACACGAGATAGAAAATATGGCCAAGCTAGTTACGATGGCTATGAATTTATCGTGGTAGACACGGGCGGTATTGATGGCTCAGAAGAAGGCATCGAAATCGAAATGGCAGATCAATCTCTGCTAGCCATTGAAGAAGCCGACATTGTTCTGTTTTTAGTAGATGCTCGTGTAGGTATGACCGTAGCTGACCAAGCCATTGCTAATCACTTGCGTAAACAAGAGAAAAAGTGCTTTGTTGTTGCCAATAAAACCGATGGCATTGATGCAGATTCAAACTGTGCTGAATTTTACCAATTATCATTAGGTGAAATACATCACATTGCAGCTGCACATGGCCGTGGTATTACCCTATTACTTGAACAAACACTTCAGCCGCTTATTGCTGAACTAGCTGCTCAAGATGAAGAAGTAACAGGTGATGACGAAGAATTAATCGATCTTTACGAAGAAGGCGAAGGTGATGATACCGATCATCAAGCGTTTGCAGACAAACCTGTAAAGCTTGCTATTATTGGTCGCCCTAACGTTGGTAAGTCAACACTTACAAACCGTATATTGGGTGAAGATCGTGTAATTGTATATGATATGCCAGGTACAACGCGCGATTCTATTTATATTCCAATGACGCGTAACGACAAAGAGTATGTGTTAATTGACACAGCCGGTGTTCGTAAGCGTAAAAAAGTAAGTGACGTAGTTGAAAAGTTCTCAGTAATTAAAACATTACAAGCAATCGAAGATTGTAACGTGGTTTTACTTGTTGTGGATGCGCGCGATGGTATTTCTGATCAAGACTTAAGCTTATTAGGTTTTGCTCTTAACTCAGGTCGTTCGCTGGTTATTGCCGTTAATAAATGGGATGGCCTTGACGACTACGTTAAAGATCGTATTAAAACAGAGCTTGATCGCCGTTTAGGCTTTATTGACTTTGCACGCTTACACTTTATATCTGCACTTCACGGTACAGGTGTTGGTCATTTATTTGAATCGGTTGATGAAGCGTACGAGTCAGCAACTAAGCGTATTAGCACCGCAATGCTTCGCCGTATTATGGACATGGCACAGGCCGATCACCAGCCGCCGCTTGTTCGTGGTCGTCGTGTTAAGCTTAAATATGCGCATGCCGGTGGTTATAACCCGCCACGTATTGTAATTCATGGTAACCAAGTTCACGATTTACCAGATAGCTACAAACGCTACCTGATGAACTATTACCGTAAAGCACTGAAAATTATGGGCACCCCAATCAAAATTGAATTTAGAGAAGGTGATAACCCATTTGCAGGGCGTACTAACAAAGTAACGCTTTCGCAAAAACGTAAAATACGTGCATTTGCAAAAGAAAACCGTAATAAATAAACTGCATAAGCGTTAATTTATTACAAAAAAACGGCGTACTTTTTAGTACGCTGTTTTTTATTACTAAAAATTAAGTAATGCTAATTGCACCAGCCGTTCAACTGTCGTGTCTTGAACATTTTTAGGCGCTCTGGGGTAATACTTTGATTTTGGCGGCTTAATAGTTATAAACCCATGATTGGTTGCCATTTCGTGGGCTAACAGCTTTCGCTCTCGGGGGGTTAAATGGTTTTCGTGTATTTTTGCCAGCTCGCCGCTATCAAGCCATATGCCTGCACAACCTGGGCATTCGTCTATTTCAACCACTTTAAGCGGCGAAAAATACCGGCGCATCATCACAATACTTAAACATTTAGGGCAATTTACTCGCGATGAGACTTCGCCCTCACCTTCGGTATAATTACTCAAATACTTAAGTAAAACCTGAGCATGCTTTAACTCCGGCGAGCTAAACTTAAAAATTTGGCTGTTATCAAAAAATACGCCGCCTTGCGCTGACGTAAAAACAGTAATCCCGCCAACAAGTAAAGGTTCAAGTGGCGTATTACTACGAGGACAATACATTTAAAATTCCTTTTTATTTATTTTCTTTTACTCAAGTGCTTTGTGAATAAGCCCAACAAGCGGCGCCGGTAACGTAATATTACCTGCAAGTACAAACTCATGGGCTTCATCTGACATTTTTTGCCATGTACGACGAATAATACCAATCCATTTTTCTTCATTGTAATCTGGTTTTGCATTGGCAAACCCAAGCATGTA
Source organism: Pseudoalteromonas sp. SWYJZ98 (assembly GCF_015864495.1). Classification (NCBI taxonomy): domain Bacteria; kingdom Pseudomonadati; phylum Pseudomonadota; class Gammaproteobacteria; order Alteromonadales; family Pseudoalteromonadaceae; genus Pseudoalteromonas; species Pseudoalteromonas sp. SWYJZ98. The sequence goes on from NZ_JADYXA010000031.1 coordinate 13,049, forward strand.
GTGCTCAATAAATACCAAACTTGCTACATCTTCAACTAGTTGGCTATCTGGATTGCGCTTAATATCTTTTTTAGCAACAGCGTTATAAACACGGTTTTGGTCCGTATCGTTAAACCCAGCCTGTTTCATTAATTCAACGGCTAGTGACGCATGAAAAATATAAAGTGCGCTGCGCCATTGATGATAACCCTGCTTGTTCATTTCAAAGTCGCTACGTGGCGACTTCCAACGCTGAATATGCTGTGCGCGCACTGCAACTTGCATGAGTGCATCGGCGTTAGGTTTAAAGCGAGTTAACATTTCGCTCATACGCAAGGCGTATAAATACTCTTTTGGAAAGCTTTGCCCATTGTACTGCTCAGTATTAGGGTCTAGGTTATTAGCTTCATCAATCAGCGCTATTACTTTATTAAACATGACAGTCTTTTATTGTAATTAGTTTTAGTCATTCTAAACGCTGATAAAACAATAAACTAGTGGCCCACTCATTTCAGCGGTGAAATTTGTTCAATCAAAAGTAAAACCGATTGATACTGGTTATAAAAGTAAGCGCATTGATAAGGTTAACTTGGTACTATATTAAAAACAAAAATGACACATGTGCGTAAACTAATAAAAATTAACGCGCTAAAAATGAGAATAATATGTTTAAAAAAACAATTTTAGCTATTTGCTTAGCTGTAGCATCACTGCCGAGCGCAGCCGATAGCAATGCAGATTTAAAAACCATTATTGATAACCATTGGCAAAATGCAAAAGCCGAAAAAATATTCTTTCGTACCGACCCTGATGGTTGGAAACCCAGTGGTACATTACCAAATTGGACCGAACAAGCCATTGCAAAGCGCCAAGCTTATAATAACAATGTATTAAAAAGCTTAAGTAAAATAGATCCTAAAACGCTGAGCAGCTCGCAATTAATGAACTACCGTTTATTTAAATACGAGCGAGAAACAGAGCAGCAAAGTTACCTTTTTCAAGATAAGTATTTTCAGGTTAACTTTTTAAGTGGCTGGCATACCTACTTTGCCGAAGCACCGGCTAATATGGCATTTTTAACACCTGATGATTACAACGCATTTTTAGTAAGCCTTGCCGACTACCCTCGCTTTAATCAAGAAAACATTAACTTGATGAAGGAAGGAATTGAACTGGGGTATACGCACTACTGCAAAACATTTAAAAATTACAGCCAGAGCATTAACGCTCATATTGTTAAGCAACCTGAAAACAGTGCCTTATACGAGCCCTTTACACGTATACCAAATACGTTTACAGCAGAGCAAAAGGCCACATACCAAAACAAAGCAAAAGCCTTAATTAGCTCAAAAGTAGTACCGGCTTATCAGCACTTTTACGACTTTTTTGAAAACGACTACATGCCTAACTGTAGAGCGCAGCCAGGTATTTCAAGCGTTAAAGGCGGGCTTGAGTATTACAAATATGCAGTTAATTACTACACCACAACCAATGCCACACCAAAGCAAATTCATGAGCTTGGCTTAAAAGAAGTGGCGCGTATAAAAACGCAAATGCAAAACATCATTGATAAAGTAGGTTTTGATAGCACGTATGCTGAGTTTTTAGAATTTTTAGCGACCGATGAGCAATTTTACGCAACAGACGCGCAAGACCTGCTTGAAAAAACAGCCTTTATTACGCAAAAAATGTATGGCAAGTTACCCACCTACTTTAATCATTTACCGCGAAACACCTTTACTATAAAAGGCTCAGCGAGTCGCGGCGCGTTTTATATGCCACCTGCTGATAACCGCTCCCCTGGCACTTACTTTTTAGCCTCAACACCTAAGTTGCAACCTTTGTATAATTTAGAAGCGCTAAGCCTGCACGAGGCAATACCAGGGCACCATTTACAAAACGCTATTGCAATGGAGTTAAATGTACCCGAATTTAGACGCACACTTAGCCACTCAGCATTTGGCGAAGGCTGGGCACTTTACACCGAACGCTTAGGTAAAGAAGCCGGCTTTTATCAAGACCCATACAGCGACTTTGGTCGTTTAGGTTACGAAATGTGGCGCGCCGTGAGACTCGTTGTTGATACCGGTATTCATGCATTTGGCTGGAGCCGCCAAAAGGCAATTGACTACTTGGCAGATCACACTGCTTTGCCACAAAGCGCGGTGGAGGATCAAATAGATCGTTATATATCATGGCCAGGCCAAGCGCTTTCGTACAAAATGGGCGAAATAAAAATACGCGAACTGCGTGCAAAAGCCGAAAAAGAACTCGGGGCTAAGTTTGATATTCGCAGCTTTCACGACACCGTTATCGGCCAAGGCTCGCTGCCTATGGAAGTATTAGAAGACGTAATAAACGATTGGATAGCAAAACAAAAATCGGCTATTTAACATTAAAGGAGGCGGTATTATTTGCCGCCTCTTTTTAAAACCCTCTTAAACACCTCAAAACTAATCCCTACCCGCTTTTGCTTCGTAAAGTTAATGATTACAAAAACCTGAGTAAACCTATGAGCAAACGCATTTTATATTGGCTACAAAACGATTTACGAATAGACGACAACCCTATTTTAAGCGAACTTGCTACTAAGCAATGTGCGCTCGATATTGTATTTGTAATAAACCCGCACTGGTTTAAAAATAATAACTATCAACAAAAGCCGTATGGCGTGCATAAACAGCAGTTTTTAATGCAAAGCTTGTACGAACTCCAACAAGCACTTATTGAGCGCGGGCAAACCCTGCATGTGCTTGAAGGGGAACCTGTATCGCTTTTGAAAGCGCGTATTAATAAGCAAAATATTGATGAAGTTGTATACAGCGAGCAATTTGGCCTGTACGAGCAACGCCAAATAAACTTACTCAAAGCACATTGCCCCAATGTACAGTTTACAGGGGCGCAGCAAGACACGCTCTTTAAGCAAAGTGACCTCCCCTTTGATTTAAGCGAATTACCTAAACACTTTACCCCGTTTCGTAAAAAGGTAGAGGCCGCCACTAGCCCCATTTCACTTTCAACATTACCAAACGGTTTGCTCCCTCAGCCAATAACCCTGTGCGCTAAAAAACCTTTAGAGCGTATAGCAAATAATGGTGTAATGCATGGCGGGTTTAAAAGTGCGCAAACACACTTAAAGCAATACTTTTCAGGTTTACTACCAAGTACTTATAAAATAACTCGAAACGAGCTTGATGGCTTTAATAACACCACAAAATTTAGTACCTGGCTTGCTTTTGGCTGTGTAAGTGCGCGGCAAGTTTATAAAGCAGTTGAGGCGTACGAACATAACCAAATAACAAACGAGTCTACTTACTGGATTAAATTTGAATTGCTATGGCGAGAATATTTTAAATGGCATGCACTTAAGGCAGGTAAAAGCCTGTTTAATTTTAAAGGCCAAAAACAAACAAAACCCCTTACTACATTTATGCCAAACCGCTTTGCTGCATGGTGTAATGGCTCAACACCCTACCCATTAGTCAATGCCATTATGAACGAGCTAAACGCTACGGGTTATATATCAAATAGAGCAAGGCAAATTGCAGCAAGCTGCTTAGTGAACGAGCTTGGCCTTGATTGGCGCTATGGGGCAGCTTATTTTGAACAACAATTGATTGATTACGATGTAGCCGCTAATTGGGGTAATTGGCAATATATAGTAGGTGTAGGCGTTGATCCGCGTGGTGGTAGGCACTTCAATATTGAAAAACAAACGTTACAGTTTGACCCGCACGCTGTTTACACTAATAAATGGCAAGGCAATGAAAATACCAGCACGCAGCTGGATACCTTAAACGAAGTTGATTGGCCAATTTAAACCGCCAATCAACTTTTACAAAGTAACGTTTAAAACAGCTCAGCAATGCCTATATTAATAGCGTAACCACCCAATGTTAAAAACAAAAATAAACACAGCGCCAGTAACAGCGGTTTAATACCCGCTTGGCGAATTGCCCCTACATGTGTGCGTAAGCCTAAAGCCACCATCGCAATGGTGAGTAATATATTATCAAACCAAACAACTGCGCTTGTAGCCACTTGAGGAATAACTGATAGCGAATGTACACCACTTGCCACAATAAATAACACCGCAAACCAAGGGATCGTAATACCTGCTTTTTGCTCGCCGCCATGCTCGTTATTGTTTGTTTTAGCATGCTTTTTACTTTGCCAAAACGATAAGCCCACTAAAAATGGTGCAAGCATCATCACCCTTAGCATTTTTTCTATAACGGCGGTATCTGCAGCATTGGCGCTTACAGCAGTGCCCGCTGCAACCACTTGCGCTACTTCATGAATAGTTGAGCCTACAAAAATACCGTAAGCGTGTTCACTCAGCCCCATGTAATCAAACATAATTGGGTAGGCGAACATGCTTAACGTGCCAAACACCACCACCGTTGCCACCGCTACCGATACTTTATGCGCCTGTGCTTTTATTACAGGCTCAGTTGCCATAACCGCAGCGGCACCACAAATAGAACTACCCGCGCCAATTAATATGGTTGTTTGTTCATCAAGCTTAAATACGCGCTTACCTAGCTGCACTGCCAAAATAAATGTGCCTAACAGCATTACAACATCGATTAATAAGCCTTCCCAGCCTACACCCGCTACTTGCGCAAAGGTAATTCTAAACCCAAACAACACAACCCCCGCTTTAAGCAATATACTTTTAGCGTAATCAACACCTATATCGGTTTGCGTAGCAATACGCGAAAACACACTGTTACCCACAATAATGCCAAGCACTATACCAATCGTTAAAGAGCTAAATTGCGCACTTTGCATTATGGGTAACTTACTTAATGCAACAGATGCTCCCGCCAAAACAACCACCAGCAGCATACCTAACCACCAGCGCGTATCGCCGTATTGCTTAGTATTAATACCCAAATTTTTAATAGCGCTAAGCATAATATTCTCTCAATTGAACAACGTTAAACTGTTGACTTCATTTTAAGAAAGCGCAAAATATAACTCCAATACATTAAAATCATGATTCGATAACTTAAGGTTATGTAATTTGAGAGGCACGATGAACTTGCATGCACTTCGGGTGTTTTATACGGTAGCAAAGCTTGGTAGTTTTTCAGGCGCAGCCGAGGCGCTTTTTATAAGCCAACCGGCTGTATCTAAAGCGCTAAAAGAGCTTGAGCACCAATTAAATATTCAACTTATAGAGCGTGCATCTAAAGGCAAAAAACTTACCTTAAGCGAGGGCGGCCAAGCCTTGTATGATCATGCACGTAGCATTTTTGCCATTGAAAAAGCCGCCATTGAAGATATTAAATCGCGTACAGGGCTTAAGCGTGGCACGCTCGTTATAGGCACTAGTACAACCATTGCCAGCTATTGGCTACCGCCCTATTTAGCTAAATTTTGCGCGCAGTACCCAGATATAAAAGTAGAAGTACAAGTTGCCAATACCGCGCAAATTGAGCTTGCCTTACTAGAATGCACTATAGATTTAGCACTGGTTGAAGGCACACCAACCGAGCCGCATATTATAAGTAAGCACTGGCAAAACGATTTAATGAGTGTTGTTATACCTAGTAACTTTAAGCCCACTAAAAACTTAAAAGCATGGTTAAACGAGCAGTTTTGGCTACTGCGCGAGCCAGGCTCTGGCACTTTAGATGTGTCGGTTAAGTTATTAGCAGAGCATGGCGTGCAAGCAGAGCAAAGTATGCAATTAGGCAGCAACGAAGCCATAGCAAGGGCCGTCGCTCAAGGTATGGGGGTCGCTTTATTGCCAAATGTAGTTACTGAGGATTTAGTGCAACTAGGCAAATTAACACGCTTGAGCCAAAAAAATAACGAGCAACTCTCTCGGCCACTTTATCAATTACACTATAAGGACAGACCCTCTTCACACGCTGCACAAGCGTTTGAAAAAAGCCTGTTTAGTGATCGCAATCTGTAAGTAGTAAGGCACTAGTAGCAAATTTACATAAAGTTTAATCTTTTAAGTCAAAATTTGAGCCCTTTAGTCTTTCTAATGCCTATTAGCTAAGTTAAAACTCACTTGTGTCACGTGATACACCTTTCATGCTTTACTATTAAATTAAAATAATTTTTAAACATGTGTTCAAAGCTGGTATCCTTAAATCCACATCAAAATAGTAGCCGTCTTCTAAAACTTTCAAACTCTCTAAATCATTGCAAATGCGCTCAAGAATCAGATGTTTATATTTTGGCGTTATATTTTTTATTTCATCCAGAGTGAGCCCTTCGGCATCAAAATTCACAACAACTCTTAAACTGGTACCTGAATAACCATGCCTTACAAAACTAATTCGGCTATCAATTGATGAAAAAAAAGTGCTGAAGTGGTTTTTATCTTCCTCGTATTCCCATTGAGAAGCATCCCCCCAGATCAAGACAAAAATAGCACCAAAAACAGCTGCAGATACATACAATTTGTTGGCATTTATCATAAACCACAATTGAACTTTTTCAGTTCGCATTAATTTCCTAAGTCACATAACTTTTAAGTAAAAGACTAATAATCAAAACCAAAGTCTTGCTCATTCACATGTGTGGGTAATATAACTAGGGTTAAGAAAAATATCTTGATGCTACACCAATGCCGATAAGTAAAATAATTAATAAAACCCAATACCTTTTTGAATCATCTAAATTTTCACCGCAGACTGGGCAAAATGATGACGCGATTGGAGTCCCGTTAATATTTGTCGTTTTAACAATTGGGGAGGTAATTCCTGATTTACACTTTTCGCACTTCATAAATATCCATATTAATTATAAATAAAATCGCGGGTTGATGCTCACAAAACGCTTACTTAATTGACGTTAAATGACAGGCTATAATTAGCAACAAATCACAGAAAACCAACCTTTATACATCCTTTTAATTGAATTGCCATAACATAAGAATAGACCTTACAAACCCTGAGTTAAGTCTTGCGCTAACGTACCCGTTGGCTTTTCAATTACGCGTACCAACTCTTTGCCATTTTGTTTAACAATAAACGTTGGTGTGTATTGTAAGTCGTGAGCCTGTGCAATGCCTGCATCGTCTTGCTTGTTGTAACCTACGGCCACATAGTCAATGCTTGCAATTTGTACTTTCGATGCATCAATTAACTTAATGAGTTTTGGCACTTCGCGCTCACTATCGTGGCACCACGTTCCAAATAATACAATAAGCTCTTTGCCTTCTAGCTTTTGCATTAGGGCTATATCTTGTGCTGTTGGTGTATACGCTTTGTATTGCTCGTTAAACTTGTCGTAGTCGCTTAGCAGTGCTTGCGTACTTATCTCGCCCGAAAATGGCGCTGTAGCATAGCTTACAAGCGGCATGCTTAAAGCGCACAGTAAAATTAATTGTTTAAACATAAGGTTGCTCTTAATTTAGGTATTAATTTAGGTATTAAACGACTATACCCAATATTGAGTGTGGAGTGAACAACTCAAAACCGTTACTTTTTATCCATAAAAAAGTTAACTTGCGATAAGTTAGTTAAATATTCTCGCCTTACGTCTTTATTCTCAGCTAGCTTGTCTAAATCACCAATTAGGGTAACTAGTTTATTATGAGAATGGCTGCTTGTTTTTTTAAACTCGTCTTGCTTTTCGTCACTCTCAACACGCTCTTTTTTATTCATGTTGTAGCTGTTTTCGTTTTCTTCAAGCCAAATATCGTCAATTAAGCGAATGTTGCTTTTACTAACGGTTTGTTCTTGCATCGCCATTTGCAGCTCGTATTGATTGGTTTGCGGATTAAACTCAAACATTTTTGTATCAACATCAACCTCGTGAGACTGATCGAGCCCCACAAGTTCTTTATTTTTAACGGCGGTGTTTACGTTATAACTCTCTTCTTTGTTGTAGTAATCAGGGCGACTGTATTGATAATCAAAGTGGCTGCTTACATTTTTACTTTGCGTTACACCGCTAAGATCCCCTAATTGGGCTTGTTCAGTTACTTGGCTTAGCTCAATAGTACTTTTAGGCTGATAGTCGCCGTTATCCAGCGCATATGAAAAAGTGGCATAAAAATCAGCGAGCTTAGAAATACTCGCACCCAATGTATTTGGGGCTTTATTACCAAGCCCTTGGTAACGGGCATCGTTTGTAATCATGTTATCAACCAAATCGGCAACCATGGCGCGCCCGTCATTAAAGTGCTGTTCTGCAAGTGACTCCAAATTGCTATAACGCTCAGCAGCCGACGACATACTCGCAAAAGCGCCTTTAAACAATGCAAAACCTTGCTGCATTGCCTCGTCGCCTTTGCGCCCAAATGCCGACTCTTTATCATCTTCAGTACTGTTTACTCGGCTATCTTCTAGGCTTTGATCGAGCGACGCTAAATACTGCTGCATTTGCTGCGTGTCTTTAGCGCCAATGGTTGACATATCAAGTGCAAAATCAATGTCGTTTTGCCCACCTACGGCTTTAAACACAAGTGCTTGCTGGTTTGATGCTTCATCAATGGAATAACTTAAATCAAGCGTGTTCTGGGCAGTATCAAGCGCATCATTTTGCGTTGTTGAAAACGACACATTAAAACCGGCTAACTGTTCACTATTAAAGTCCGCTAAAAAATCTAAGCTCATGTCTGTTTGATTTGGCACTATAAGAGGGTTAAATGAGTTTTCGCTCACTTTAAAAAATTCATCGGCCATTTCGCCAACACCCGCCATAACCTGCGTTAAAGCGCCATGTTCAGCCTCAGATAAATTACCATTAACTTCGTAACTTATGCCAAAGCCATCTATCGCTTCACCTGTTTTTTCGTCATAACCTTGCGATGAGTTAAAGGTAATGTTTATAACATCACCCTCTTTAGTTTTTACCGAGAGCTCAAACAGGTAGTTATCGTCATCCTCGTATTTTGTGCGATTAAGGCTTTCCATGTATGGATTAAGTGAACGCTCAACACGTTGCTGGCTTGAGGCTAAAAACGTTTTTTGCTCATGCCCAAGCTGACCTAAACTCGATAAAATATCGCTGGTATTAGCATAAGCACCCTGAATATTTTTAACCGACGTATTTAATCGCTCAATTAATTGGGTGCTATTTTCGTTTTTTAATAACCCCTCATGCTGAGAGCTTATTACGGTGCGCAGGGCGAGTTCTTCATCGGAGAGTTTATAGTTAAGCATGCTGGGCGTGCTTGAAATAGTAAATAACGAGGTAAGTTGCTGCTTTAAAACGTTCTCTACCTTTTGATTACTAGCTAGTTCTTCATCAAGAGTTTTATTATTTAACTGGCTTAATAACCCATCGGTTATTTTTGACTCGTTAGTTTGTAAATCATTAATAGCTTGAAGGTCGCTACCGGTTAGTAGTGAAGGACTCACAGAGGTTTGGTTAGCGTTATTAACTGATTGGGCAAGTAAAGTGCTTAAATTAGCGTGGCTGCCAAGTGCATTATTAACCATGATTATCCTTAATCGCTAAACCCTATTAAGTAATTTATCGGACGCAGCATTAAAAGCTTTAGCTTAAGGAAACGTTTTTTACCTATTATTTATACAAACAACCCATTAATAAATTAAATAAGCATAAATCTAAATCGAATAAGCGTAGGTCGGATAAGCGCAGCGCCATGCGACAATTCACTATTCTATTCGCTTAACACTTCCATCTGTTTCTTTAATTCTTTTTACTAAAAAGTCGACCGCCGCTTTTACCTTTGGTACTAAATAGCGCTGCTTTTGATACAACAAATAAACCGCCATAGTCGCATTTTGGCTTATAGCTAATTCATGCTCAAACTTAAGCTCTTGCAACTGGCCAGACTCAAGATATGAAGCCAGTGCCCATCGAGTTGACATTAAAATACCTTCCCCGTTACATGCTTTTTTGGCAAGCCACGACCCGTTATTTGAAATAGCGACCGCAGGCCCAGAAACTTCATGCCATTGATCATCTACTTTACATAACCACGGCGTTGGCCCTGAAGGCGTTTTAAAATAAAGCCCATTATGGTGCTTTAATTCCATGGCGTTACTTGGCACTCCGTGTTTTTGTAAATAGCAGGGCGACGCCACAGGGATAAAACCATTATCCATAAGTTTTATTGCTATCACGCGCTCATTGGGTGCATAACCACCACGAATAGCAATATCAACATCGTCACGGCCAAGTGTCGACAGCTCATCGCTTAAGCTTACATCGAGTATTATTTCGGGGTATAACGCGCTAAGCTCATCAAGCAGCGGCATGAGTATTTTGTCGCCAAAACCTACCATGCAACTTATAGATAAACGCCCCTTTGGGGTTGTTTGGTAACTGCGTACAGTTTCGTGGCTTTGCTCAAGCTGGCTCACTATTTTTTGTACATCACTGTAGTAAATTTGCCCTACTTCGGTCAGCTTAACTATGCGGGTTGAGCGTTTTAAAAGCGTAGCCCCTAGGCTTTTTTCTAAATCGGCAACTCGCCTCGACAAAGACGAAGGCGGCACACCAAATGCTTTTGCGGCTTTGGTAAAACTGCCCGTTTCAACCACTTTAATAAAATACCGTATGGCTTTTAGTTGATCCAAGTCGCTTCTCCACTAAATAAAATCCTTTATTGTCTTAAAGACAAAAGTGATTCGCATTTTCCCTTATATATAAGCAAATTAAAACAAGTAATAATAGGTTCAACTTAAACACGGTGACCAAAATTGCATTATTTGGCAATGAGTATCCTCACGTTAATAATGGAAAGCTGACTTATGATTACTTTGCACGGTTTTGCTGCTAGCAACTATTACAACCTAGTTAAACATGTACTTTTACACAAACAACTGCCATTTAAAGAACACCTTGTTTACGGCGGTAGTGAAGAGTTACTAGCTATAAACCCTATGGGAAAAGTACCGGCTATTACCACCGCTGATGGGCTAAATATTGCAGAGTCGAGCGTTATCTGCGACTACCTTGAAGAAACTTACCCAAGCAACACGCTATACCCTGAAGATTCAGCCGAGCGTGCTTTTGTTCGCCAAATTATGAAAATAAGTGAGCTTTATTTTGAACTGCCAAGCAGGCGGTTTATCCCTTATGTATTTTCAGGCGCTGAAGTAACCGACACAACTAAAGCCGAAGTACGCCAAGTATTAACGCGTGGTGTAACCGCTTTGAGTAGCGTGTGTAAGTTTTCACCTTGGATTGCAGGCGAGCAATTTACAATGGCAGACATTTACGTTTATTACGTAAACACCATAGTTAGCGCCTTTGGCTCAAGCCAGCTTGATTGGGATGTACTTGCACAAGTACCCGGCATGAAAGAGTGGAACGAATCAATGAGCCAATTAGCCATTACCCAAGGCATAGAGGCCGATCGCCAATCAAATATGGCTGAATTTATGCAAAAAGTGAAAGCGCAAATTCAAGCAGCAAACGCTAAATAACGCGTAGCTATAAAAGTATCTATTCTAAATTTCAATTACTAACTCAGTATCGCCAATACAATAATGTTATTGGCTTAACAAATTTAATTCCTTGCAGGAGACACCTATGACAGATAAAAACATCCAACTTACTTCAACTATCAGCGAAGACAATAAACTAACACTTGCCTTAAAAAACATCGAGATGCCAAAGCCAAATGCCGATGAAGTAGTTATTCGTATTGAAGCTGCACCATTAAATCCATCAGACTTAGGCGTTTTATTCAGCGCAGCTGATATGTCTACTGCAAAACAATCGGGTACTGATGAAAACCCAGTAATTACTGCTGATGTTCCAGCTCAATTTATGCCATCACTTAAAACACGTGTTGGTAAAGCAACACAAGTAGGTAATGAAGGTGCAGGCACCGTAGTAGCAGCAGGCTCATCACAAGCCGCACAAGCATTAATGGGTAAAACCGTTGCAGTAATTGGCGGCGGTACGTATCGTCAATTTATATGTGCCAATGTACAAAGTTGCTTAGAGCTAAAAGAAGGGACTACCGCTAAAGAAGGTGCATCATCTTTTGTTAACCCACTTACCGCACTAGCAATGGTAGAAACCATGCACGCTGAAGGTCATAAAGCTATTATTCACGCGGCTGCAGCTTCTAACCTTGGCCAAATGCTAAACCGTATTTGTATTGCTGATGGCGTTGATTTAATTAATATTGTTCGTAAACCAGAACAAGAAAAATTACTGCGCGATATGGGTGCAAAATACATTATTAACTCAAGCAGCGACACTTTTCTTGCTGACCTAACAGCTGCAATAATCGAAACCGGTGCAACTATAGCGTTCGACCCTATTGGTGGCGGCCAACTTACAAGTGACATTCTTAACTGTATGGAAGTTGCAGCTGCGCGCGATATGAAAGAGCACACAATTTATGGCTCTGATACATTCAAACAAGTGTACATTTATGGCGCACTAGACCGCGGCCCTATTACATTAAACCGTAACTTTGGTTTTGCGTGGGGTGTAAACGGGTTCTTATTATTTAATGCCTTAGGTAAATTAGGCACAGATACAGTAATAAAAATGCGCAAACGTATTGCAGACGAAATCACCACAACATTTGCGAGTAACTACACGCACGAAGTGTCACTAACTGAGGTATTACATTTACAGTCAATTGCGGCTTATTCCAAACAAGCAACAGGCGAAAAGTACTTGATTAAACCTCAAGCTTAATTAAATAGGTTTAAGTAAGTATTAAAGACCGCAGCGCTAAGCACTGTGGTTTTTAAATATAAAAGCAGATGCTAATTAGGTATCTGCTTTTTTATTTGGTCGTTGTAAAAGCGAGCTCGGAGTATTTACTTTGGCTAATAAATTACAATCGTGGATTTCTATGACTTTTACTAAATAGCACTTATCAAACTGGCTAATCGCTAACGTTCATTCTTATTCTCTGTCTTGTAAACGCCCCTAATAAATTAAATACTTCTGTTGTTAATAATCAGTAGGTTCTCATTTATCGGTGTTGCTATTTTTTTGGCGATGACTTTAATCCAAACTTTAAACTACATTCAGACTTGAGTTCTATCTCTTGTTCTAGAGCTGACCATGTAATCCCAAACCTAGAACAAAAAGATCATTTTTGATCAAACCAACTTAACGCGTATTTTTTATACCATAAGAGTCATAATTCTGTAACTTTGATCCGCGATAATCTCTATCCGATAAATGAATACACTCAAGAAGATTAAGTAAGATGAGTACACCTTTAGTGCAACTAACATTTGCACAGCAATCATTTGATGATTCTATGTCTGCGGCGATGAGCCACGCTATGGAATATGAAAAGCTATCGCTAAAAGCCAATGCTGCGCATAACATTACGCTGCAGTGTGTGTTGCCTGATGGCGCAAATGAGAGCGATGTTATTTCACTAAGTGCAACGCAGCCCAGTGCCCGTGGAGCGCAGTATTTTACTGAAAAAACGCTGAGCAATGCGGACCTTGAATCTGGTACTGTAAATCTTACTTTAAGTAACATTACACAAAGCCAATGTTTTGTAGTGCAAATGATGCTGCACGGAAAAAACACGACTTTAAAAGAAAGCCAGCAACTCGATGTGTACATTAAAGCATTTGAGCAAGGCTATATTCCTGAGCAAATAAAAACTGAACATACCAAGTCACAGGGCGTTCGTAGCTACTTTGCAAGTATGGGCTCTACGTTTTTATCGCTGTTTTAGTACTGACAGCACTTGAATTACGCGACTTAGAAGTTATTAGTCTGCAAAACTCACTTTACCCATAGTGACCCCAGCAATACCCTGCGCAGTATTATTTAGGTGCTGCTGCTCACCTGCTAGGCATTCGTTTGCTAAAATAGCAAATAACACAGCCTCTTTTGCATCGGGATTTATACCTAAATCGTCGGTATTTTTAAAAGCCTTAATACGTGGGCAAAGCGCTGTAAGTTGCGCCATTAGTAATGGATTATGAATACCCCCACCACTTGCATACACCACACAATTTTGTTCGCGCTCTGCACACTCGTTTAATGCATTTGCTATAGCTGTTGCAGTAAAGGTATTTAAGGTGGCCATTACATCTTCATGGCTTAAATGGTGTGTATTTGTAAGCTGCTGTGCGGCGTTTAAATACGCTAAGTTAAATACCTCAGGCCCTGTAGTTTTAGGCATTTGAAGTTTAAAAAATGCGTTATTACACAATGCATTCAATAATGATGTATTTACCTTGCCTGCTTTTGCTATTTTTGCGTCATCGTCATAATGCATATCTTTAAAATATTGCTGTACGTAGGCATCCATAATGGTATTACCTGGGCCAATATCGGAGCTAAATACGACGCTGGCATCGCCGCTTTTGGGTAAAAATGTTAGGTTAGCTATGCCGCCCATATTTAGCAAAACCCGACTCTCAGCAGCGCTCGAAAAATACAAATAATCGCCATACACAGCAAGTGGTGCACCCTCGCCTCCTGCGGCTATGTGTTTTTGTCTAAAATCACCAATGGTAGTAATGCCGGTAGTAACGGCTATTTGGTCGCTATCGCCAATTTGTAAGGTGCCATTAGTAAAGCTTTTGTGGTTATGCTGCGACTGCGGGCAGTGGTAAATGGTTTGCCCGTGGCTTGCTATTACATCAATACTTGCTGGGTTTATATTCCACTTAGCTAAGCACTGATTAACCATATTGCCATGGAGTTTACCTACCCACGGGTGCAGTAAAGTTACAAGCTCTAAATCACACTCTCTTTTGGCAAATACCTGCTTTATTTTAGTTTTATAATCGTCGTTGTAGTCAACGGTGGTAAAATTTAAAACCTCAATGTGTGTATTTAAGCCTGCGCCCGTTACTTTACACAGTGCAACATCAAGCCCGTCCAACGAGGTGCCGCTCATTAAACCAATAATTAAACGGCTTGGTTTATGGGCGCTGTTATAAAGCGCTTTAATGTGAGGGTGCATAGTGGCATCTAAAATAGGTGTAATATTTTGCTTATATTAGAGGACTTTAAAACAAAGTAATAGCCGTAAAGCGTTTAATTTAGGTTCTGATTGTTTAACTCTTAAATGATTGTTAAGTTAGTGTGCATACTAAAAATTTATGAAAAAATATGATCACCCTCAGAGAGTTTAAAGCCCAAGACGCGCCTTTTATTATTAACACCTTAAATGATGAACAGGTAACGCGTTATTTATCGTCAAAAATTCCGTTTCCGTATACGCAAGCCGATGCTGAGTGGTGGATAAGCCAAGGCTCAAAAAACGGCATTATTAAGGCCATTGTTGTAAATGGGCAATTTGCGGGCTGTATTGGTATAACTCCCGGCGAATTTGAATACAGCCACAATGGCGAAATTGGTTATTGGCTTAATAAAGCCTATTGGGGGCAAGGTATTATTACTCTCGCTATTGAACTTATATGCAATGAAGCGTTTGCAAGCTCACACTTAAACAGAATTTTTGGTGCCGTGTTTGCTGGTAATACCGGCTCTATGAAAGCACTTACTAAGAGCGGCTTTGAGCAAGAGGCTGTGCTTAAACAGGCCATTTATAAAAACGGGGTATTTTACAACAATCATATATTTAGTAAGCTCAAAGCAGACTAATTACTCTAATTAAATTTGCGCAAAGGTTGAATTATCAACCACCCGCCCAAAACTCCTTTATTAAGGTACGCATTGTACATATTCATACTGCTTAGCCGCGCATTATTGTTTAGCTGAACACGATTTTTAAAGCGTAAACATTCGGTAAGTAGTTTATTTATATTAATAGGAGATCTTTTATGTCTACGACTAGTCGCCAACTTACTCTTGAATCACGCCCTAATGGCGCTCCAACAGATGAAAACTTTAAATTAAAAACGGTAGAGCTTCCTGCATTAAAAGACGGCGAAGTTTTACTACGTACTATATACCTATCGCTAGACCCGTACATGCGTGGTCGTATGAGCGATGCTAAGTCGTACGCTGACCCAGTTAATATTGGTGATGTAATGGTTGGCGCAACAGTGTGCCAAGTAGAAGAGTCTAAAAACGATAAGTTTAACGAAGGCGAATGGGTACTTGCCTACACAGGTTGGCAAGACTACGCCATTACCGACGGCGAAGGCTTAATGCAGTTAGGTAAAGAGCCTGCAAACCCTTCATACGCATTAGGTATTATGGGTATGCCTGGCTTTACTGCTTACATGGGTTTACTTGATATTGGCCAACCTAAAGAAGGCGAAACCGTAGTTGTTGCAGCAGCAACAGGCCCAGTGGGCGCAACGGTTGGTCAAATAGCTAAAATTAAAGGCTGTAAAGTAGTGGGTGTTGCTGGTGGTAGCGAAAAATGTGCACATGCCGTTGAAAAACTAGGGTTTGATGCCTGTATTGATCACAAAGCTGATGACTTTGCAGAGCAGTTAGAAAAAGCCTGTGATAAAGGCATTGATGTTTACTACGAAAATGTGGGCGGTAAAGTATTCGACGCCGTATTACCATTACTAAATACCGCAGCGCGCGTACCATTGTGTGGTTTAGTATCGCAATATAACGCAACTAGCTTGCCAGAAGGCCCAGACCGTTTAGGTATGCTAATGGGTCAATTGCTTACTAAGCGTATTAAAATGCAAGGTTTTATCATTTTTGATGATTACGGCGACCGTTACGACGAGTTTGCACAAGACATGCAAAAATGGCTAGAAGACGGAAAAATTCAATACCGTGAGCACATGGTAGAAGGCATCGAAAATACAGTAGGCGCGTTCAACGATATGATATGCGGTAAAAACTTTGGTAAAACTGTGGTTAAAATTAATAACCCACTTTAATTTTATACGGCTTGTAAGGCAAAGCCCTTACAAGCCACAAAAGGACTGACATGATTAAACTACACCATTTAAATAAATCCCGTTCTAAACGTATAATTTGGCTTTTAGAAGAGCTAGATGTTGACTACGAAATTGTGGCTTATCAGCGTAATAAAGACACCTTCCTAGCACCTGACGAACTAAAGCATATTCATCAACTTGGCAAGTCACCGGTAATTGAAGATGGCGGTTTAATTATTGCTGAATCAGGCGCTATTACCGACTACCTTATTACTAAATACGGCAACGGTAAATTTGCTCCAAAAGTAGATACCGCTGAATATGTTGACTACCAGCAATGGCTGCACTTTGCAGAAAGCTCAGCAATTTTACCGCTTTTACTTAAAATGTTTGTACTAAAAGACGGCGCTAAAACACAGTTTTTAGAAGGCTATGCCGACGCTGAAACAGCCAAAGTAATTAGCTACTTTAACGACCGCCTAGAAGGTAAACGTTATTTAGTGGGCGATACCCTAACGGGCGCTGACTTTATGATGTCGTTTATTGTTGAAATAGTTAAAAACTCAGGTCAATTAGCGCACTTTAAAAACCTTGTTAAATACGACGAGCAATTGCAAAGCCATGAGAAGTTTCATACAGCTAATGAGCTAGAAGCAAAGTACGACTAAACCTTTATATAATATTTTATATAACACTAGGGGCATTTAGCCCCTTTTTTAATACCTGTAAAATATGTCCCGCCAAAGTTACGCTTGTAAACTAAATTAACAATCACCTACCTTATTGCTAATAATACTTTAATTAATAAGGCATAATGCTGCTATTGTTTAAGTATTTTCACTAATAATACAAGCTGCTCTTGCGCGTATTGACTCACACTTGGGATCAACCATGACCATAAACATGCGTTTAACGACCGGCTTTGGCGTAATTTTATCAATGATGATTATTTTAACCATTATTGGAATTTCGCGCGTTAGCCTTATTAATAATAATATTACCCACATGACCGACGTAAATTCGGTAAAGCAACGTTACGCAATTAACTTCAGAGGCAGCGTACACGACAGAGCAATAGCTGTGCGCGACGTAGTGCTAATTACCGAGCAAAGCAGTTTAAGTACCGTGTTAAATAACATACGAGAGCTAAACGCATTTTACCAAACGTCAAGCCGCGCTATGGCTAAGCTAATGGGTGATATGGATAGTGAAGAGCGCGCTTTAATTAATAAAATAAATCAAATAGAGCAGCGCACTCAGCCTTTCATTCAAGGTGTAATAAACGCTAAAAATGCAGGAAACCTAAACGAAGCTAAACGCATTTTATTAACCGATGCGCGCCCTGCGTTTACTCAGTGGCTAAATGTTATAAACCAATTTATAAACCTGCAAGAGCAAGCAAATCAAACCACTACTATTGATACTCTCGATATTGCCAGTTCATTTGAAATTTGGATGATTTCGCTCACCACGCTTGCAATTTTAATAGGTGCAAGCGTTGCGTATGTTATTAGCCAACTGATCAGAAAGTCAGTAGGTGGCGAACCACAAGAAGCCGCCGAAGTAATTGCCCTTATTGCCCAAGGCGATTTAAGAGGTGATGTACAGTCGTGTTGCCCAAATAGCATGATGGCTTCTGTAGGGGTGATGCAATCTAAATTAAAAGCCATTGTAGATAGCATTATTAACTCATCTGAAGAGCTTTCTACTCACTCTGCAAGCGTAGCGTCTGGCTCGCAGCAAGCACTTAGTGCCGCTGACGCACAAGTAACCTATACAAACTCGGCAGTAAGCAGCTTAGAAGAAATGAGCCGCAGTATTAATGCTGTTGCAGGCTCTGTTAAACAAACAGAAGATAACTCAAAAATAACTGCACAACTATCGCAGCAAGGTAGTATTGCAGTGCAAAAAGTAGCGGCCGAAATTGAGCAAATTTCTGTAACCGTAAAAGCCACGGTTACCCAAGTAAACGTGCTGCAAGAGCATGTAAAACACATTGGCGATATTTTAAGTGTGATCCGCAGTATTTCTGATCAAACAAACTTGCTTGCACTAAATGCGGCAATAGAAGCTGCAAGAGCAGGCGAAACAGGCCGAGGTTTTGCTGTTGTAGCTGACGAGGTAAGGCAACTTGCCCAGCGTACAGGTGATGCAACAGGCGATATTGAAAAGATGATTTTGCAAGTACAAGAAAACACGCAAGCGTCGGTAACAGCTATGGAAACCACAGTACCGCAAGTAGAAAATGGCCTAACGCTTACTCACGAAGCAAACGAGTTACTGCATCAAATACAGCAACAAGCTAACGACTCATTAAGTAACGTGCTTGAAATTGTTGAATCAACATCAAACCAAGTAGCCACCGTGGCGCAAATTAGTACCGGCGTAGAAGAAATTGCCAGTATGTCCAAAGAAACCAGCATGTCGCTTAACAGTAACGCACAAGAAGCTGTTGCATTAGCTGACCTTTCAAACACGCTTAAAAAGTATATTAGCTACTTTAAAGTTTAATTTTTTATAGTAAGCAATAAACAAAGGGGCTTTTAAGCCCCTTTGATGTTTATGTACATTAATAATAGCGGACTATATACCCGCTAAATCGCGCTCGGTAATACACTCGTCTGAGGCCATTTCAAACTCGCGGCAAACTAATGGGCGGTTTTCGTAAATAGAGCACATAAGCGTATTGCGGTCGAGTGCTTGGCACCAACCGTCGTCAGCGCGTTTCATTACTTCGCTGCCCCATTTATCGTATTCAATGTAGTTAAAAGGCACGCCGGTGTCGGTTACTATGCGCACTTCTAATTGGCAACAACAGGCTTGGCAGTTAGCACACGTAACAGGCTCTGGGGTAGTAGAAATATTTTCAACAGGAATAACAATATGAGGCATAGTGGCTTACTTTTTTGAATAAGCCACTAGGATACAGTAACTAATTTAACGCGCTAGTAGTTTTGCTTTAATATCGCTGTAACGCATTTGCTCGCACAGTGCAAAACCACTCAATTGGCGCACTTTATTACGCGCAAATAATGGCACACTCATCCCCGCTAAAAAGCGGCATTGGGTTTCAATACCCACATTGTGATTACCTTTATCTGCCATATGCGCTAAAAACTCATCCACCTTTTGATAAATAAGTTGCTCGTCAATATATGCAGGCTCTATAGAGTATTCAAGCTTAACCGCATGACCTCTACACACACTACAATGCCCACATTGCTGTGGTGCATTTTGATCGTCAAAATAGCGCGCTAAGTTATAGCTTAAGCAACTTTGTAGCTTAAAAAAGCGTACAAGTGCAGCAATACGTTTAATTTCGGCTTGTTCTTTATCACTAAAGTAGTCGTGTAGTTGCTGGGCAAGTTCTGGGTTATTTATAACCTCGCTATGCACTTTGTATACTTGGGTAATACGTTTGGTTTCGAGCGTTATTAGGTTTTTTTCGGCTAGGTAATCAAGGGCTGCCACTACGCGTTTTCGATCAACCTGCGCGGCTTGCGTAAGGGAGTCAAAATTTAGCGTGCCCCATATTTTTTTAAAATCGGTATGGCTAAATATTTGTGTTAAAAATGCTTGGCGTTGCTGGTCAAACTGACTTAGTAGCTCGTTTTTATCAACCAAAAATTTGTACTTAAAATCAGCGTAGTAGGCATATTGCGGCGTTATAGCGCCTTGCATTTCAAGCTGTACGAGTAAGGTTTTAAGTGCCAGTTGCCTAATATTACTTTCGCTTGAAAGACTGTATTCTTGCATTTCCCATTGCTGGTGGCTTTGGCGAATATCGTTAATTACGTATTCAATACCGCTAAGCTCAGGGGTGTCGCCATATACAAAGTTTTCAACCGTATTTAGTCCATCCAAATTGGCAAGGGTGTAGCAGTTTGATGAATTGCCATCGCGCCCTGCTCGGCCAATTTCTTGGCTATAGTTTTCAATCGATTTTGGTAAATCGTAATGTATAACAAAACGAATATCTGACTTATCAACACCCATACCAAAGGCTATGGTTGCCACCACTACGTTAATTTTACCCGCCATAAAGTCATCTTGAATTTGCCAGCGTAGCGTATCTTCAAGCCCCGCATGATACGCCACCGCGTGCACACCTTGTGCACTTAGCACATTAGCAACTTGCTCGGCGCTTTGCTGTAGCGTTACATACACAATACCAGGGCCATTTTGCGCGCGCACAATGTTGGTAAGCTCGGTATTTTTATCGGCGGTTTTAACGCTCAACACACTTAAATCTAAATTGGCGCGATAAAAGCCCGTTTGCACAATACACTCAGGCGATATAGCAAATCGCTCTGCCATATCGCGTTTAACTTTTTTAGTCGCCGTTGCCGTAAGCAGCAATACTAAAGGAATATTAAGCTCTTCGCGGTAACGCGGTAGTTTAAGGTAGTCGGGTCTAAAGTTATGGCCCCATTCAGATATACAGTGCGCTTCGTCTACCACTAACATCGAAAGCTTAACCTGGCTTATAAACTCTCTAAAACGCTCGTTTTTAAAGCGCTCAACCGACACCATTAATACTTTAATTTTACCATTTCGCACATCATTCATTACGGTGCTGCTTTGCATTTGATCTTGGCTCGAATCAAGGCTTGCCGCGTAAATACCTTTGCTATTTAAAAAGCTAATTTGATCTTTCATCAATGCAAGCAAAGGCGAAACCACCAAGGTTAAATTTGGTAAATGCAATGCAGTTAATTGATAGCACAACGATTTACCAGAGCCGGTCGGAAATATAGCCAACGACGATTGACCATTTAAAAGCTGCTCTATAGTTTGTTGTTGCCCTGTTCTAAATTGACTAAAACCAAAGTGCTGCTCAAGTGATTGAATTAGTGGCGTGGTCATAAATGTCCTTTTCGGTGTATTTAACAGCAATTTAACTGCACAGCTAAACTATAAGAAAGTGAGTATAACTTATATGCCTTTATTCAGCATTTTTTGCTGACATCACCTTTATTTAAGCGCAAAATAGAGCACTATAAAATGAGTAGTAACTGCTTGTTGCCAAAATAATTTATTGATACCCAAGTCATCTTAAAAAACTAATAAAAATACAGATCACTTGGGTATATTATTTTTGAGGGCAACGTTATGAATATTACTACACCTAAAATCGTCGTTATTGGCGGTGGTGCTGGCGGATTAGAACTCGCAACGCAATTAGGTCATAAATTAGGAAAGAAAAAACAAGCTGAAATTCTACTAATAGATAAAAACCGTACCCACATATGGAAGCCGTTACTGCACGAAGTAGCGACAGGCTCTATTGACCCCGATTTAGATGGCGTTGTGTATTCAGCCCATGCTGCAAAACACCACTATAACTTTCAACTTGGTACTTTTTGCAATATAGATCAAAGCAATAAAACAGTTACCCTTGCACCACTTTTAGACGAGCTAGGCCACACAATTTTACCCGAGCGCACCGTGCGCTACGACCACCTAGTAATTGCCATTGGCAGCGTAAGTAACGACTTTAATACCCCAGGTATAAAAGATCACTGCTACTTTTTAGACTCAAACCAACAAGCAGAGCGCTTTCAGCATTCATTACTAGATAGCTTTACACGCCTTCACCAAGACGACAACCAACAGCAATCACTTAATATTGCCATTGTAGGCGGCGGTGCTACCGGTGTTGAGCTCTCAGCTGAGCTTTATCATGTGTCTGAGCTATTAAAGCTTTATGGCTTAACAAATATGTCGTCTAAGCGTTTGCATATACATTTAATAGAAGCCGGACCACGTATTTTACCAGCATTACCAGAGCGTATTGCCGTAAGTGCTAAACGCGAGCTATTAAAACTTGGCGTAAACGTGCGCGAGCAAACACAAGTAAAAGAAGGCACCGCACAAGGCTTTATCACCAAAGACGAAGAACACATTGATGCCGATATTATGGTGTGGGCAGCAGGCGTAAAAGCACCTGATTTTATTAAAGACTTAGGTATTTTTGAGCTGACGCGCAGCAACCAAATTCAAGTAAACGAGTTTTTACAAAGCACCGTAGACGAAAGCATTTTTGTATTAGGCGATTGCTGCGCATTTACCCAAGCCGACGGCAAGCAAGTACCACCTCGTGCACAATCGGCGCATCAAATGGCGTTGTGCGTCGAAAAAAATCTCATAGCAACATTAAAGCAGCAACCACTACGCGGCTTTAAATACAGCGACCATGGCTCGCTAGTTAACTTATCGAGCTACAGCACTGTGGGTAACTTAATGGGTAACCTAACCAGCAATACCTTTTTTATTGAAGGTAAAATTGCCCGCTTTATGTATATATCTTTATACCGTATGCACCAACGCGCCATACATGGCAGCGCAAAAACCTTTGCATTATGGATAAGCGAAAAAGTGTTGCGTGTAGTGCGTCCTAAAATGAAATTGCACTAATCTATATATACTAAATTAAAGACAGTGAGCGTTATCACTGTCTTTAATTTTTAACATTGTCTGTGTAGAGTATTTAAAACAACTAAGGGAATTGGGTTATGACGGGTAAAACGCTAATTTTTAACTTTGACGGCACAGGAAACGAGCCCCGTGACGCAGAACAATTTAGCTCAGATCATTTTAAAGAAGACTCTAATATTACCAACATTCTAAAACTGCATTTACTGCTTGGCGGTAAATTAGAAGACTCCCCCATTACTCCTTTTGCTAACCAACTCAGTTTTTATTATCAAGGTATTGGCACTAAAGGCAGCCGCCTTAAACGCATTTTAAACCAAACCCTTGCACCTCGTGGTGACGACGTAGCCAGTATTTTAAATCAAGCGTTAAGCGACTTTAAAGCTCACTATCAATTAGGCGATACCATACTGCTAACGGGCTTTAGCCGAGGCGCTGCGCTTGCCAGACGTTTTGCTAAATGTTTAGAGCCCTTAATAAGCAACAACGTGTATGTATGTGTGTTTGATACCGTCGCCTCTATTGGCTTGTCAAAAGTAAGTAAAGCTACACGCGGCGCAGAACACGTTATTTTTGAAAACCACACCATTGCCAACAACATTACTCACGCGCTGCACTGCGTAGCCCTTGACGAAAAACGCCGCGCCTTTGAACCCACACTCATGAACCATCAAAACAATATTACCGAGCTATGGTTTGCAGGTGCGCATTCAGACATTGGCGGTGGTTACTACCGCGATGGCCTAGCCGATATTAGCTTGCGCTATGCACTTGAGTGGTTAATAGAACAACCGCTTAATATATCGTTACTCACTAGCCACGACATAGATTACGAAACCCTACTCCCCGATAGCAACTTAGTAGCACAAGATGACGTAACCGTAACGCCCGATCCGCTCGCATTAAGTCACCAACAAAATTACTTTTGGTTTAACCCGTTTTTTAAATTAGTAGATAGAGAGTGCTATGTATTAATTGATGACGAAGCCAGCAACCTTGAGCCCTTAGTACACTACAGCGTAGCCGAACGTATTAATAAGCTAACCAGTTACCGCCCAGAATCGCTTAAAAAACTGCATTACAAAATTAGCTATAACGACAACACCACACTTAGCTTTATTGGTTTAAGCCAACATATAGAACTGGCTAATCAAAACATGAGTGTGCTGAGCATTAACCAAAGCCAAGATGTAATGGTATTTGCCTCTGAGCAATACAACGCAACAGGCCTCATGCTAGAGCAAGGCGCTACGTATCGCTTTACCCCATATCCAAATCAATACTGGTTTGACGATGGCATAAAGTGCACGCCATTAGGCTGGAACCGCGACAACGTACAACTTGGCGTAAAAGAAATCCCAATGGCCGTACTCGAACCATTTAGACGATTCCCTCGCGCACAATGGTTTTCACTCATTGGTGCTATTAATAAAAACGACGACCACCTTTTTGAAATAGCTAACGGCGCCGATATTAAAATAGATAAATCAGGCGAATTTTGTCCATTTGCAAACGACCTAAGCCGCTTTTATGGCGCTAATGCCGGTAAAATAAAAGTGAAAGTAACGCGGTTGGAATAAGAGGAAACCGAAGCTTTTAAATTGTAGGCTGGAATTTACATCGCGCTTTGGCTTTATAAAAACACCATGCGAGGTATAAAACCTCACCTACAACAACTCAAACACCACACTCAACAAACCCGTAGGTGCGATTTTACATCGCGCTTAGCTCTTTAGTAACGGCTCATAACTCCCAATCAACGCTACAAAGCCCGCCTAAACACCTGTAGGCGCAAAGCTTGCTCGCGCGAAAAGCGAAGCTTTTAAACCGTAGGTGCGATTTTACATCGCGCTTTGGCTTTATAAAAACACCATGCGAGGTATAAAACCTCACCTACAACAATTAAACCACTGCACTGAACAAACCCGTAGGTGCGATTTTACATCGCGCTTTGGCATTATAAAAAACACCATGCGAGGTATAAAACCTCACCTACAATAATTCAAACACCACAAAGCCCGCCTAAACACCTGTAGGCGCACAGCTTGCTCGCGCGAAAAGCGAAGCTTTTAAATTAAATAAAACAAATATCAGTTTTAATGTTCACTATAAAACTGACAGGTTATTATTACTGTTTTTATCAATGGTTACTTTTCGTGGCAAATGAAGTTATACAAAAAATAATTGAGTATTTACATCAAAACACCGACATTGATGTAGTTTGGCTATATGGCTCCCATGCAAAAGGGACAGCTCAGCCTCATAGTGACATTGACTTAGCCATAGCATTTAAAAACTTTGATCTGGAATCGTTCGATAAGCGCCTTAGGCCAAAAGAGCTTGAGCTTGAAATAAGTAATGCACTTAATCTTAACGAACAACTTATTTCGATTGTTGATATAAATATTATTCCAAGTTATTTAGCTTTCAACGTTATTGAATATGGAAAAATAATTATAAGCAATAATAGTGTTAGAGCGATGAAAGAGCAGCAGCGTATATATAGCCAGTTCGAATTTGAAACCATAGCGAGTAAACATGACTGATACCGGAATTACACTTTATTTAAGTGAAGTAACACGCCATATTGACGAATATATGCAAGAACTCGACGAACTCAGTCAAATCGATTCACTTAATAGTAGAGACTACCGAGCTGCAGAGCGATTACTACAGTTAATGACCGCGGTGTGTATTGGTTTATCAAAGCATTGGCTAAAGCAGCACAAAAGTAGTACCAGTAGCAACGCCTATCAAACATTTAGCGAACTTACTAATTTGGGCTTTTTGAGCGAGGCAGAACTACTGTCATGGCGTAAAATTATAGGCTTACGAAATGCTCTTGTTCACGATTACTTAAATATAGACCAAAGTATCGTTAAAACAATCATTAAAAAGCAACACTACACAACTATGCACGCATTTAGTATTAAAGCGATTACAGAGCTAAACAAAGATTCATAGATAAAACCTCACCTACAATAATTAAACCACCGCACTGAACAAAACCGTAGGTGCGATTTTACATCGCGCTTTGTTCTTATAAAAACACCCGCGAGGTATAAAACCTCCCCTACAACAATTCAAATACCTATTCGCCTCACACAATGAGGCAAATAACATGTGTAATTGCCTCATTAGGCAATTTTGTAACGTGTACTACGCCCACCTGCGGCGGTTTTTGTTAAAAATCCAAGCGTTTGCAAGTCCGATAAATGGCGTGTTGCGGTTGCACGGCTAACCTTAGCTACCTTTTGATACTGACTCGCACTGATACCCTGTTCAAATTGGCCATCAAGTAACTTATTAAGCACTTTTACTTGCTGCTCACCTAGCTTTGTTTGATCTTTACTTGCCCAGTAATTGGTTTTAAAAATTGTTTGCTCAATATTATTAAGCGTATGGTGTATCGCATTATTAAGCGTACATAAAAACCATTTAACCCACTTTGTAATACAAAGATCTCCACGTTGAGTGGCTTCAAGCACCTCGTAGTAGCTTTTTCTGTCTTCTAAAATAGCCACCGACATAGCGTAAAACCGAATTGACTCAGCATGTTCTTGCGCTAATGCCAGGTCGGTTATAAGGCGTGTAATACGCCCATTACCATCCTCAAGTGGATGTATTGTTACAAACCATAAGTGTGCAATAGCTGCCCGAATAAAAGGATCTATTTGAGGTTCGTTTTGCGTTTTGTTAAACCAGTTAAAAAATAGCGAAAGCTCTTTATTTACTCGCTCTTTAGGAGGCGCCGTAAAATGTAATACCGGTTTATCTAAGCGCCCCGACACCACTTGCATTGGCTCTTCACCACGCAATTGCCCGCCCTCAATTTTAGTAAATAAGCTTTGCTCACCTGCAAACAATAAGCGATGCCAATTAAGCACTCGCTCTAAATTAAGCGGTGAGTCTGTGTTATTTATTGCATCAAGCATAATCTCTGCAAGATTATCGCTTTGCACTGTTGTTGGGTAAGGTTGCTCATTAATATTTAGCTTTTTAGCAAGAGAAGAGCGAACCGAAAATGCATTAAGCTTTTCGCCCTCAATCGCACTGGAGTGAATAATATTTGCAAGTAAGGTATCAAGGGCCTGCTGCTTTTGATGAGCAGTTTGCACGCCCATACGCCCTACTAATAAACCTTGATTATATGAAAGCTCCCTTAGTAAAGGAGCAAGCGCCGCATCATCCCACGTAAAGTTTGGCCAGTTTTGCTGTTGCCATATCCACATAGTCTTTAGTCCTAAAGATAATTAGCTTCAGTCTATGTTATTTATTTGCCTCATGCAATGAGGCGAATATAAGAGTTAATTGCCTCATTACTTTTAAGCGCTACATTGAACAGTAATTCATTTTTCAATGGTAAAAACAATCCATTTTTAAGCGAGGTATAAAACCTCACCTACATTAATGTAAACACCACTCTTAACAAAAGCGTAGGGGCGATTTCATATCGCGCTTTGGCTTTTAAATAAGGACAAGCTAAACACCTGTAGGCGCTCAGCTTGCTCGCGCGAAAAGCGAAGCTTTTAAATTGTAAGCCGGAATTTATATCGCGCTTTTAATTTTAATTTGTAAATATCGCGTTGATGCTGACAACCAAAATATGAATTACTTACTCAAAATACGTGTATTTATTTTCTGAAATTTAAATAAATGCATCCATATTTGGTAGTTGTATTATTTGCTCACTCAGCTTATTTGCAGCTTTATTAATTATTTTTATGCACAAATCAATGTGTGCTAATTCAGCAGTAGACAAGTTATTTTTAACAGCAGAAACTTTAGCTGTATCAATTGCAGCTAATACAGAGTCAACGGTTTGACTCATAAGTAGTTGCATCCGTGGTAGTGAAATAGCAAATTCATCAGCAAAATCAGCTAACATATAAGCTGTAATCTCATTAGTAAAATTGCCTGCACTTTGCGAATTATGCTCACCCACTGACATAGCATAACACCTTGATATTTTGGGCTGTAAATAGCCCATATCACGGTCAATGCTTCCCTGCTCAATAATAGCCTCTATATTTACCAAGTCGTAAAACGGCGTAAGCTCTAAACCATTTTTACCAACAAAAAAACTAATGTTTTTGCCATGAGCATCGTAATTACGTACTAAAATATTAAATGTCATCCAACGAATAAGCTGAGCCTCATACGCTTGTACATTCGTTGTTTTAACATTAAAGAGTTTTGCAAAAGAAACGCCATCTCGAATATAAATACCATCCCCATCATCACCATGCTGACGCTCATATTTATAAGAAGGAGGTAAATTAGTGGCTTGGCAACCATCAATAATATGACGACGTAATACACGGCTTTGATCTTGTGTAACGCGCCTATCAAAGCGATCTATTACAAACACTCTTACATCTGCGTAAGTGCGCAACTCAACATGGGGAACATTGAGCCCCGACTCTTTTGCCAAAAGCATGGTAAAAAGTTCATTTACTGCAATAAAAGGAGCGGTACCTGTTTCAAATTTAAAAATTTTATTAGAACATAGTTCCCCTTCACCAAATCCTAATTTACTATCGATTTCGAGTAGGTTTAGTTTGTCTTGAACGCCAGCAACAGAGAGCCGAGTTCGGCCATCCCAATGAGTAATTGGCTCTCCAACTTGTACAAAGCGTTTAAGTTTTTGGCTTAGCTCATCATTAGTTACTTCACGAAAAGATGTTTGCTTTAAAGTACTGTTACTTGCTCTAAACGACAAAGCGCCTGACGTTTCCTCGCCAATTACTTTAATCAAACCAAACGTATTATTTTTAGAGATAGTAGTACTACTTATAATTTCATCAAGACCTTTGCCTTCGGGTAATAAGTTTTGTAAATAATTACGCACAGCACGTGAGTCAAAATCACCATCGAGCGGTAAGTGTGGTGAAATAGCAAAACCCTTATTAATCCACTCAGGCTCATAGGTAAATGTAATTTCATTTTCAGAGCCTATATCAAGGGCTATCGCACCTATCTTCTGCGTATGCCCAATAAATACATCTAAGCTATTTTTTTTAATACCATTGCTCATCGCTCACCTCATCCTTGTTGTTGTGGTGCGACTCGTCATCACTGACAAGGCTAAACGACAACCCCAAGTATTCCATCACTTTGAGTACATTAAAAAACTGCACATTAACATCACCTTTTTCTATTTTTATCAGCGTAGGCTTTGAAATATTAAGTGCTTGCGATACATCAACCAATGTAAGCTTCATGCCAGTTCGCTTTGAAGTAATCGCTTTAGCGAGCCGCACCGACGAAAACGGCTTTGATAGATCAGGCATTTCAGTGCGTTTAACAACTCTTCCAAGTGTTTTTTTTGCTGGTAATTCACTCATTAAAGGTCAACTATAGTTTACTTATACAATTTATTTTAGGGTAGCCCACCCAAAAGTCAAACATAACTTACTTTTAAGTTTGAATGTATATTTACTGCCTATAAGTAAATCCTACTTTACTTATAGGCAGTAAAATAAAACACAACCCCATAAGTAAAACATAAATCACTTATGGAAAGTTAATGACATTTTGAGCTTAATAGCCAAGCTAAACACCTGTAGGCGCTCAGCTTGCTCGCGCGAAAAGCGTAGCTTTTAAAATAATTTACTTATATCGCGTTGGCGATGGCAACCAAGGGGCGGATACCGCCGACCGCCCCTTGGAACCCCACGGCGACCCTCAATTTCACTTATCTTTAAACACTAAATTAAAATGAACGAAAACGCGATGAAAGCACATCCATGTGCAAGCATCGTTTTCCTCGCATTGCCTAAAGGGATTTAGGTACTTGGAATTTGTCGGGAACAAAATTCCGCCATGCGAGGTAATTACTCATTAATTATGTGTTTGCAGGTGAAGTTGAAGGGGGAGTTATCTTAGCAGCGTTCTTAAAATTGGCTGTAGGAGCAAAGCTTGCTCACGCGAAAAGCGTAGCTTTTAAAATAATTTACTTATATCGCGTTGACGATGGCAACCAAAGAGAAGTAACCGCCGACTTCTCTTTGGAATCTCTCGACGCCCCGAGGAGCACACTATTTCCTCAATTTAAATTAATGATATGAACGTAACCATCGTAGATAGGCCATCCTTGGCCAAACTACGCTTTTAACAGCATCCATGCTGTTAATTACTCATCATTAATTAAATTTCGGATGTGATCACGGGGGGATGTCTTAGCTGTAGCGTTTAAGCTAAATTTGTCGATGGACTTAGAGTTAGGTATATTAAATTTATACATAATTTGAGTAACTTAAATGGCTTACGAGTGAAGGAGTTGTAGGATAGCCGAAGTTATCAAAAGATACTCACCCTGTCAGGTAAGATTTCTTTAACTAATTTCTCAGCACTATCAACCTTAGTTGATTTATTTAAACAATAAAATGCTACAACTAAAGAGATAACTGCTATCACTAAGGAAAAAAACAAATAAGAAATAAATAACGTAGAATTAGAATAAAAATAAAGATTACTAATTGAAACACTAAGCGCTAAAAATGAAAAAAGTAAATATAATCCAAAGTATTTCAATCTTTCTACGAGAGGGCGTTCAGAATTCTGTGTCAGCCTAAATTGCTAAATATCTAGCACACCATCTAATCTACCTTCGAAGTGGATGGCCAATTGCGACAATGTCAGATTCCAGTTATGGATTGGCATTG
>NZ_JADYXA010000032.1:0-41846 GCF_015864495.1 Pseudoalteromonas sp. SWYJZ98
GGCGTGTCGGCTGTTCGCCACACAACACCGTCAACAGCTAATAGGTTCAAACCATTCCATGTTTCGAATGACTGTTGCTTATACATTGATTGAGCAGATTTATTGAAAACGTGTTTAACGGGATCATCACCTAACCTTTGTCTCGCCTGTACCATCGCACTTGGGGCAACGAGTGGGTTCTTGCCAGGTAACATGATATCTAGCTTATTAGCGATATTCCAAACTGATTCTTTTCGAAACAATGCCATGCCAATAACTGACCACAAAACGGCTTCAAGCGGTAATCTTCGCTTACGAACGGTTGCAATCCCTGCTTGTTGAAAACCTTGTTCAATGATTTCAGGGTCAAGAATTTCTGATAATTTTTCAAAGGTATGGTATCGGCTGCTTTCTTCAAGTGTTGCTTGCAGTGCTTGTTCTATATTCACAAAAAATCCGTAGTTAGTTTCCTAACTACGGATTTTGCATGATCGTTTGGATCGGTCAACCGGTCATTTTCTTAACTGATCGGCATTAACCTTAGGGTGCTTTTTTTATGTCTAAAATTTACCACTTCTTATCTTATTTAGCTTGCTCGAGCTACATCACACCTTGCATAACTATTTCCTATTCTTATTCTGAGTATGCATAAACCTTTGCAGACAAATTGATAGATATTCTCTATATTTTAAATAGTACAAATTTTAACTAGGTTGATAAAAGTAGCTAACGTGGGCTTATCTGTTTTTAAAGTAGTGTAGTAGGCTGTTATTTTAAGTTTATGATGATACGTTAAACATACATTTTTTTAATATTTTAATAGACATAAACGCACCTCAAAACTTACTTTTTTGGTGAATTTTTATTTATCAAATGTTTATATAATCCTGCAAAGTTACTGAAAAACCTCTTAAAATTAAAGGATATAGCATATAACAGGATAGACCTGATATTGCTTGGAATTTAAAAATAATAAGGGTATCGTACCCCAAGACTCCACCTCTCACTTTAACTTAAATTGCAGGATACCATCGCGTTATGTCTGACTTTCGTGAACAAGCACTACATTATCACTCACATCCCGTACCTGGTAAAATTAGCATTGAGCTAACAAAACCAGCTGAAACAGTTCAAGACTTAGCCCTAGCTTATAGCCCAGGTGTCGCTGAGCCTGTACGTGAAATTGCCGCAGATCCTGCAAATGCATATAAATATACCGGTAAGGGTAACATGGTTGCGGTTATCACTAATGGTACTGCAATTTTGGGCTTGGGTAATTTAGGTCCTTTAGCGTCTAAACCAGTAATGGAAGGCAAGGCGTTATTGTTTAAACGTTTTGCAGGGCTTGATTCTATTGATATTGAAGTAAAGCACAAAACAACAGAAGACTTTATTAACACGGTTGCCAATATTGCTGACACATTCGGTGGTATTAACCTTGAAGATATTAAAGCACCAGAGTGTTTTGAAATTGAAAAAGCATTAATAGAGCGTTGTAGCATTCCTGTTTTTCATGACGACCAACACGGCACCGCCATTGTTACGGCTGCCGGCATGTTAAATGCGCTAGAAGTACAAGGTAAATCAATTGAAGATGCAATAATTGTATGTTTAGGTGCAGGCGCTGCTGCAGTTGCGTGTATGGAACTGTTAATTAAGTGTGGTGCACTGCGTGAACACATTTATATGCTTGACCGTAAAGGTGTTATTCATACTCGTCGCGATGATTTAAATGAATATAAACAGCTTTTTGCTAACAATACCGATAAACGCACATTGCAAGATGTAATTGCAGATGCTGATGTGTTTGTTGGTGTTTCGGGTCCTAATTTGTTAGCTGCCGAAGATTTAAAACTAATGGCAGAAAAGCCGATCGTGTTTGCATGTTCAAACCCAGATCCAGAGATCGATCCTGCACTTGCTCACGGCGCACGCAACGATTTAATTATGGCAACAGGGCGCTCTGATTACCCTAACCAGGTTAACAATGTTTTATGTTTTCCGTTTATTTTCCGTGGTGCACTTGATGTACGTGCAAGCGCGATTAACGATGAAATGAAAATTGCTGCAGTTGAGGCTATTCGTAGTATTGCCAAAGAGCCTGTACCTGCAGAAGTTTTAAAAGCCGCAGGCGTAGATAAGCTAGAGTTTGGTGCGCAGTACATTATTCCAAAACCAATGGATCCGCGTTTACTACCGCGTATAGCTAAAGCTGTAGCACTTGCTGCGGTTGAGTCGGGTGTTGCGCAAATTGACTTGCCGGAAAATTATATGGCGTAATATATAACGCTTAAACAAAAAAACCTCAGCAATGCTGAGGTTTTTTTATTAAAAAGGTAACGATTTATTCTTCGTTTAAAATAGGCACTTCTAAACCCATTTCTTGCATTATCTTTTTAACTTCTTCTGGTACTTTTTCTGCGTTGTCTTTACGTAGGTCATCGTCATTTGGTAAAGGTTGACCAGTAAAGGCATGCAAAAACGCCTCACATAGCAATTCACTATTTGTTGCATGGCGGAGGTTGTTGATTTGACGACGCGTACGCTCATCCGTTAAAACTTTTAATACATTTAGCGGGATCGAAACGGTGATCTTTTTAACTTGCTCTGATTTTTTCCCGTGTTCTGCGTATGGGTGAATATACTCACCATTCCATTTAGCCATAAGATGTATCGTTGCCTCAGATTATTAATTTCTCACACGGTATAAAAAGCGTGTAAATATGCGTGAAATTCTATCGATTTAAAAAAGATAGTCAAATAATAGATACCGATCTATCTTAATAAGCCTATTTGGGATGTAAAAATAAGCTCACTTTTGTGAGCTAAAATATGATACTAGCAAACGCCTTCCCTAACTTTAGCCATCTAGAGCTTTAAAATCCTTTGACTTATTAAAACGGATAACTTACTCTTTTAGACGTCTAAACATCCAAATTAATCAGGTGACGAATATGAGCGAAAAAAACAAAGCGACCATTGCTGTACGTAACGGCGTTGATGCTGATAAACATCATGGTGCAGTGGTGCCGCCAATTTATTTATCAACGACTTATTCGTTTGCCGACTTTGATACTAAGCGTGAGTATGATTATGGCCGCAGTGGTAACCCTAATCGTGATATTTTAGCAGAGACGCTTGCTAAGCTTGAAGGTGGCGCTCGTGGCATAATTACGGCCACTGGTATGGCTGCCGTGCATTTAGCTACTCAGCTACTTAACAGTGACGACACGTTAGTAATTCCACATGATTGTTATGGTGGTAGCTATCGTTTATTTACATCGTTACAAAAACGCGGACTATTGAAGCTTGAAGTATTAGATTTAACAAAAGAAGAAAGCCTTCAACAAATTTTAGCAATTAAACCTAAGCTTATTTGGATAGAGACTCCAAGTAACCCAGTACTTCGTTTAACCGATATTAAAGCGGTTACCGATGTTGCTAAGCAATGCGGTGCATTGGTTGCCGCAGATAACACGTTTTTGTCTCCTGCCTTACAAAACCCTATTAAGTTTGGTGTAGATATTGTGGTGCATTCAACTACTAAATATATTAACGGGCACTCAGATGTAGTGGGCGGCGCTGTTATTGCTGCAACACAAGAGCTTGGTGATGAGCTTGCTTGGTGGGCAAATAATATTGGTATTACGGGCGCCCCTTTTGATAGTTATTTAACGCTTCGTGGTCTACGTACTTTAAATGTGCGCTTAAGGCAGCACCAAGAAAATGCGCTAGCAATAGCTAAGTACCTTGAAAGCTCCAATTTTGTAAGCCAAGTTTACTATCCAGGACTTGAGTCACATCCTCAACATGAGCTTGCTAAAGCACAACAACTTGGCTTTGGTGGCATGGTTAGTTTTGATATTAAAGGCGATATAAACGACGCCGCAGCATTTTTAACTAGCCTTAAAACGTTTAGTTTAGCTGAGTCACTAGGTGGCGTAGAGAGTTTAATTTGTCACCCTGCAACTATGACGCACGCAGGTATGGAGGCAAAGGCACGTTTAGAAGCGGGTGTGGGCGATACGCTTATTCGTATTTCGGTTGGGATTGAAGATATACACGATTTAATAGCTGACTTTGAACGAGTATTTGAACTTGTAAAACCAGGGAAAAATAAAAATGTTGGCCGTGTAGGCAAAGGTGCTGGCACTTCTGGTGGAAACGTTAAATTAAGTGCAGCCCGTCCAGCGCTTTGGTAAGTAATACCAATCCGCAATAATACCTAATCAATTTGAGGGATTAAACCGCACGATAACATCGTTAAAAATTCCTAATATAGAACAACTAAATAACGAAATTTTTGCCTTGTTATCGATACGGTTTTTTACCTCAAAATAGACAACTTAATTAAGCGAATTGGTATAAATATGGTCAATTGTGTACATAAATTTGGTGGTTCAAGCTTAAGCTCTAGTGAGCGCTATCAAAGCGTAGCTAAAATAATTATTGGGCATACTCAGCCGGGTGACTGTGTTGTGGTATCTGCTGCAGGTAAGACTACAGATACACTTGTGTCGTTGTGGCAAAGTTATCAGCTGCAAGACACGCAAGCTGTCGCTGATATTTTACTGCAGTTAAATAACCATCAAAGCGATTTAATTGAGCAGTTATTACAAGCTGATTTAAAGCGCTGCGCACTTAAAACACTAAATACCGAGCTTAGTAATATTGCAGAACTTGCTCAAGCTGAGCAGCTAAAAGAGGCTGCGTTACTTGCGCATGGGGAACTGTGGTCAGCACGTTTACTCGCTACTTATTTACAGCAGTTAAATATTGAGGCGTGTGCTCAAGATGCCCGTAGTCTTTTTACCTTAAACGATGGTGAATTAATGCATGCGCAAAATGCGCAGCAATGTCGACAGTCAATTTTACCTAATAAGATAAATGTTGTTACTGGGTTTATTGCCGCCGATACGAAAGGTGAGACCGTAACACTTGGACGCAACGGTAGCGATTATAGTGCAACACTACTTGCAAATTACTGTAATGCTAAGCAAGTATGTATTTGGACCGATACACAGGGTGTGTTTAGCACTGATCCTCGAAAGGTAAAAAAGGCGATTAAGTACGGCAAAATTTGTCGTGGGCAAGCTAATTTATTAGCTCGTTTGGGTAACCCTGTATTACATGCAAAAACATTATCGCCACTTAAAAACACAGATATTAAGCTAGCTGTTCGTAGTAGTTTTGATGTGCAAGCAAGCCCAACAGATATAGTAAAAGAAGGTTCAGCAAAGAAAAAGCGCTTTATAACCACGCTGCAAAATGTTGATCTGTTAATGGTTGAAGGATTAAGTGAAGGTGAGGTCGCAAGCGTTAGTCAGCTTATTCAGCATAGCCTTCATCATTTTAACCATAATGGTGAAGTGTATTTAGTAGTACCGGCTGCACAAACATATCAAGTTATTAATTACTTTGCTGGTAGAGCTAATATTAGTGAGTCAAATTTAAATGGCTGTGCAATTGTTGCCCCTGAGCAAGACGTTAGCGTACTAAAACTGCAAGCTTTAGAGGTATTAGCTGAGCAGACTATAAATCCGCGTTTTGTGCATCAAGATAATGGTTATGTTTTATTACTAACAGACCAATTTATAGATAGCGATATACAAAGCGCCTTACACGATAAGCTAATCAATAAAGGCCAAGAAATAGCCGTTATAGTTGCGGGCCTTGGCAATGTAGGCGATGCTTTTATTGAGCAGTTATCGGCACAATTTGAGCGTTTATCAGACGACTTTAGTATTAAATTGGTAGCGCTGGTTCGCTCTAAACATATGTTATTTAATGCAAGTGGCATAAATATACCGCAATGGAAAACTCAATGGCAGCATGAGGCGAATAGCTATGAAGCTGCGGATTTACTTAATGCGATAAGCGAGCTTGACTACGAACATAAAGTGTTAATTGATATTACTGCAAGTGAGCAGTTTAGCTTTTTATATACAGATTTTGTAGACAGAGATTGTCATTTAATTAGTGCTAACAAATATGCAGGTACAGCACCTACTTCATGGTATAAAGCACTTCGTAGTAACCTTGGCGAACGTAATTTACATTGGCGATATAATACAAGTGTAGGCGCAGGCTTACCTATCAATTTTGCTTTGGCTGATTTGCAAAATAGTGGTGATAAAATTACGCGTATTGAAGGCGTGTTCTCGGGTACACTTTCGTGGTTATGTAGTAAGTATGATGGTACGACTGCTTTTTCTGAGTTGGTATTAGAAGCACAGAAAATGGGGTTCACAGAGCCTGACCCTCGCGAGGATTTATCTGGACGAGATATGCAGCGTAAGTTACTTATTTTAGCCCGAGAGTTAGGTATAGAGCTTGAGCTTGGTGATATTAGCTTATCGGCATTAATGCCCGGCGAGCTTGCGCTAGGAAGCTGGGAAGACTTTCTAAACAATAAAGCCCAGCTAGATGCGTTCATTGAAGAGCATGCTGATACAGCAAAAGCTAATAACTCAGTACTGAGATACACAGGCCTATTAGATATAACAAAAACTGAAGTTATCGCTAAAGTAGGAATTACGTATGTCCCCAATGGGGATGCGTTAGCAAACCTTACACCTGGCGATAATATTTTTGTAATTAATAGTAAATGGTATAGTGATAACGCGCTTGTGATTCAGGGGCCAGGGGCTGGGAAAGAAGTAACCGCTGCGGGTGTACACTCTGACTTATATTGGCTTGTTCAAAACTTAAAATAAGCGATTATTTAAATTAAAACGGCAGCTTAAATAAGCTGCCGTTTTTTGTATTACAGAGATATTATTAAAATAGCTCTTCTTCGGTTTTTGTGTCTTCTTCAAATATATCGTTTGGCTGAGATAGCACATACTTTGTCGGTGCAGTGCCTTTTTCGAAGTATTCAAAGCGGCTGGTGTAGTCATTTTTGTGGCTTAGCAAACCAGTGGCTAAATCAATACGAATCGAAACAAGCCCCTCAGGTGGCTCAATTGGCGCTTCAGGTGTTCCCTCAAGTGCGGCTTTCATAAATTCAATCCATGCAGGCTGCGCTGTTTTAGCCCCCGATTCAGCACCAGATATTTGGCTGCTATCTAAGTTGTTATTGTACGTAGAACGGCCAAGAGCGTTACCTGGGTTATCAAAGCCCACCCACACAGAAGTCATTACTTTACTGTTAAAACCACTAAACCAGGTGTCTACAGAATCGTTAGTTGTGCCTGTTTTACCCGAAAGATCACGACGTTCTAAAGCTTGTGCGCGCCAACCTGTGCCACTCCAACCCGTTTTATGGGCCCAACTACCGCCGCCCCAAATACCACTGTGCATTGCATCAGCAATTAAAAATGCATTCTGCTTAGAAATAATTCTCGGTGCACATTTTTTTGTTGGTTCCACTTCATCACTACTATTATGAAGTGAGAATTCATTGCGTGTTGGTAAAGGCTCTTCATCACAGGCTAGGGCAGGGTTTGCTTTAAACAATACATTACCGTAAGCATCTTGAACTTCTGAAATAAAGTAAGGTTCAATTAAGTGGCCACCATTGGCAAATGCACTCATGCCACGAGCAAGTTCAAGTGGTGTAATGGAAGCACTACCCAGTGCTAGTGATTCACTGCGATTAATGTCTGAATCTTTAAAGCCAAACTTTAATAAATGATCAGCTGTACGTTGTAATCCAACGCCGCGTAGTAAGCGCACCGAAATAACGTTTTTAGATTGTGCTAAAGCACGGCGAATTCTTATCGGACCATTATATACAGCAGGGCTGTTTTTAGGGCGCCATGCTACGCCTTGGCTTTTATCCCATTGGTTTATAGGAGCATCGTTTAATATAGACGCAAGCGTGTAACCTTTTTCAAGTGCTGCTGAATATATAAAAGGTTTTATATTAGAACCTACTTGACGCTTTGCTTGTACCGCTCGGTTATATTGACTTTGCTCAAAGCTGTAACCACCTACAATAGCTTTAATTCTGCCATCTTGTGGGTCGAGTGACACAATAGCACTTGATGCTTCTGGTATTTGGCTTAGTAAGTAGCTGTCATCTTCATTTTTACGCACCCATATTTGCATTCCTGGCGTTAAAATATCTGTAGCTGCTTTTGGAGCAAAACTTTGGCGGTAACGAGTAATATATTTACGCGCCCATTTTAAGTTATCCCAAGTAAGAGTTGTGCGCTCGCCACTTTTAAGTAATACCGACGCTGTTTTATCATTAACACTAAGCACGGCTGCTGCTTTCAAAGTACCCAACTCATTTACGCTTTGTAATTTATTGAGTATTTGTTGCTCAGTTAAAGCAGGTTGTGTTTCAGGATCCCATAAAACATCTGTTGGTCCTCTAAAACCATGGCGCATATCGTAATTATGTAAGTTGTTTACAAGTGCGTTTTGCGCTGCTTTTTGAACTTTAGACTCTACCGAGGTGAAAATTTTAAAACCTGAGTTGTAAGCTTTATCTATTCCATAACGCGAGACCATTTCAGCGCGCACCATTTCAGAAATATACGGGGCGTATAAATTTATTTCAGCACCATGAAAATAAGCGGTGATAGGTTGGCTCGTTGCTTCGTTATATTCTTCTTGAGTAATATAATTTTCAGTTAATAAACGCCCTAAAACAACATTTCGGCGTGCTTTTGCACGCGTTGGGTTACGAATTGGGTTTAAAGCTGAAGGGGCCTTCGGTAAACCTGCAATCATCGCCATTTGTGCAAGTGTTAAATCTTTTAACTCCTTACCGTAATAAACTTGTGCTGCAGCACCAATACCAAAAGCGCGATTACCCAATTCTATTTTATTAAGGTAAAGCTCTAAAATTTCGTCTTTTGTTAATACACCTTCAATATGTAGCGCTATAAATATTTCTTTAACTTTACGAATATATGCTTTTTCGCGAGTTAAAAAGAAATTACGAGCAAGCTGCATAGTAATAGTACTTGCGCCTTGTTTTTTCTCGCCGGTAGATATAAGAACAATAGCCGAACGTACAATACCTATAGGATCTATGCCTATATGATCGTAAAATCGATTATCTTCTGTCGCTAAAAATGCATTAATGAGGGTTTGAGGAATTTCATCAATAGTCACTGGAATACGACGCTTTTCACCAAATTGATTGATTAAAAGCCCATCTTTTGTGAATACTTGCATAGGAGTTTGTAATTGCACGTCTTTTAAAACTTGCACACTGGGGATATCAGGTTTAACGTAGTAATAAAGACTGACCAAAGTGATCAGACCAATTAACACACAAATGATAAAAAATTGTAAAGTTCGTTTTAA
This sequence comes from Pseudoalteromonas sp. SWYJZ98, assembly GCF_015864495.1. Classification (NCBI taxonomy): domain Bacteria; kingdom Pseudomonadati; phylum Pseudomonadota; class Gammaproteobacteria; order Alteromonadales; family Pseudoalteromonadaceae; genus Pseudoalteromonas; species Pseudoalteromonas sp. SWYJZ98. The sequence continues at coordinate 9,244 of NZ_JADYXA010000032.1, forward strand.
TAAAATCACTTATATTTCCCTAAATGGACTCCCAATTGCGAGTTTTGACTGCTAGTATATATTGATTAAAAAATGAATAATATTTTTTCAGATAAAAATTATAACTTGTTTATTATTAAAACAAAGGCCAAGTTGAAACATGCTAAGTCAACTATTTCAAAAACCGTCCCCGATGATGGTAGGAATTGATATTGGATCGCACTCTATCAAAGCGGTGCTTTTACGTGAAATTGAAACTGGATTTCGACTAGAAGCACTTGCAATTGAGCCTATGCCAAAAGGTGCGATGAGTGAGCGCACAATCCAAGATATTGAAGCGATTGGTAACGTTATTACAAAATTAAGAAAAAAATTACCGAAGTCGTTAAAATCTGCTGCAGTGGCTGTTTCTGGCCAAACAGTTATTACAAAAGTGATCTTCATGGATGTATCGTTAACAGATGCTGAACTTGAATCGCAAATTGAAATTGAAGCTGATAGTTTAATCCCTTACCCGCTTGATGAAGTGAGCCTCGATTTTGAGAAGCTTTCGACGAATGAGGCCGATCCTAGCAAAATGAATGTTTTGCTTTCGGCTGCTCGTACTGAGAGTGTTGAAGCACGGGTGGGCGCTTTAGAAGCCGCAAATTTAGAAGCCAAAATAGTAGATGTAGAAAGCTACGCATTGAGCCGTGCTATGGACGTTTACTATCAACAATTACCTAGCGATGCATTTAATAAGTGTGTGGCTGTGGTCGATATTGGCGCAGTTTTAATGCTTGTGAGTGTTGTGCAAGCTGGGGAAACCATTTATACCCGTGACCAAGTTTTTGGTGGCGATCAATATACAAATAGTATTGTTGCTTATTATAATAAAGGCTTTGATGAAGCCGAAATAGGCAAAACATCAGGTGATTTACCGCCAAACTATACCTTTGAAGTATTAGCCCCTTTTCAAACTTCGTTACTTCAACAAGTTCGCAGAGCTGTGCAAATGTTTTTAACAACCAGTGGTAAAGAGCAAATAGATTATATTGTATTAACGGGCGGTACATCGATGATAAAAGGTATCGACCGATTGCTTATTGAAGAACTCGGTATCCACTCAGTTGTTGCAGAGCCTTTTATAAATATGGAAATTTCCCCAAAGGTAGACCGTAATATAATGCAGCGTCACAAAACGCAGTTTGCAATTGCAACAGGGTTGGCATTAAGGAGTTTTTCAACATGCCACATATAAATCTACTGCCTTGGCGTGAATCACAACGCGAAGAATCGAAAAAGAAATTTGTAACTATACTTGTTGGTGTCGTCATACTTTGTTTTGCAAGTATGTATTTATTAAGTTCTTTTTATAGCGCTTTAAAAGACGGTCAAAATTTAAAGAATAATTATTTAAGCTCAGAAATTAGCATGCTAGATAAAAAAATAAGTGAAATACGAAGCTTAGATAAAAGAAAGGAAAATTTACAACAGCGTATGAGGCTCATTGAAGAATTGCAAAGCAGCCGTAATTTGGGTACGCAAATAATGGATGAAGTTGCCAAAATAGTGCCAGGTGGCGTTTATTTAACAAAGCTGGAGCGCAAAGGCAGCCAAATACATGTTTTAGGACGTAGTGAATCTAATAATCGCCTATCAACAATGCTCCGCCAAGTACAAAGCTCATATTTACTAGAGAATCCTTCAATGCAGGGCATTGTTGCAGGCGATCAATCTTCGCGTTTACTTAGTGATTTTAATATGGAATTTTATGTAAAACCATTTGATAAAATTGGTGAGGTTAGCGATGAACCTTGATTTTAAAGCACTGAGTGAAATTGATTGGAATGAAATAGAGCTTGATAACATTGGTGATTGGCCAATTGCTGTTAAAGCAATTTGCTGCACATTTGTTGCGGGCCTTGTATTGTTTTTTAGTTATAGCCTATTAGTTTCTGATGAAATTGACAGCTACCATAGTGCCGTGGCAAAAGAAGTTGAACTACGAACAACTTATCGAACTAAGTATGCAGTAGCGAGCAACCTTGAAATATATCGTCAACAAATGATTGAAATGGAAGATAAGTTTTCACAGCTATTAAAGCGTCTACCCACTTCGAACGAAACTCCTGGTTTACTTGATGATTTATCATATGTTGGGACAACGAGTGGTCTGACTTTTTTAAAAATAGGTTGGCTGCCAGAAGTTGAAAAAGAATTTTATACCGAGCTACCTATTAAAATCGAAGTAATAGGTAGCTACCATGAGTTTGGTGAGTTTGTAGGTAAAGTGGCCCAGTTACCCCGAATTGTAAGCTTACATGACTTTTCTATTTTATCATCGGGCGATAAACAGTTAACATTCAGTGTTGTTGCAAAAACATATCGTTATGAAGAAGGGGTTAAAAAATGAAACTCCTTCGCGTAGTACCTTTAGCTATAGCGTTTGTTTTAGCTGGTTGTAATGATGACACTTCTGAGCAAAAAGAATTTATTGATCAGGTAAAAGCAAGCACCACACCAAAGGTTGAGACGATTCCTGAACTGACAAAGTTTGAAATATTTGAGTACAGTGCTGGTCAGCTACGTAGCCCGTTTGTAGCGCCTCAGCCTGAGATTATTCAAAATAAACTAACGCAAGTAAAAAACTGTTTGCACCCAGATCAAGAGCGTCGCCGCGAACCGTTAGAGAAATACCCGCTAGATAATTTAGCAATGAAAGGCACAATTGGCTCTAGTGGACAAATATGGGCATTAATTACAGCAACAGATGACACTTTGCACCGCGTAACGGTAGGGAATTATCTTGGAAGTTATGATGGCAAAGTAAAAATAGTAAGCAACGACTATATAGAATTAGTGGAATTAATCCCTGATGGGTCTGGCTGTTGGAAAGAGCGCCTGACGAAATTAGAAATGTTAGAGGCGGCAACAGATGGCGCAAATTAATAATAAAAAAGGTAAAAATAGGATGCATAAGGATGTACTTTGGCTTCATCGTATTTCACGGACATTACTGGCTGCTGTTGCTTTAGTCACTGTAAACTCAGCCATAGCTGGGCCATTGCTTTATGATGTTCGTTATAATCCATTACTTAAAGGCGAAACTGAATTACAGCTTGTTTTTGATGAAGAGTTAACCTTTGAACCAAAAGTTCAAGTGTTTAATAGCCCAGCCCGAATCGAAATGTTTTTTGATACTGCAGAGTTAGAAGTTGGTTTAAATGATGTTGAAGTTAATCAAGCTGGAATTAGCAGTGTTACTAATGTTTTAACTAACAGTGGTTTAAAGGTAACGATAAACTTAGATAGATTAAAAATTTATGAGACTGAAGTTCATAATAATTTAGTATCGATACGTGTCTCTGATAACCCTCTTACAGAATCTGAAAATGAAGATGTAGTGATGGACTCAGGTGATGTAAGTGGAAATTACATTAACCGTATCCAGTCAATTGATTTTAGACGTGGTGAGAAGGGTGAAGCAAAAGTACTTGTATTTTTACAAGACACTCAAGCTGCAATTGAAGTCCATGAAAGTGGCGGGAAAATTTATGCTGACTTTCATCACACCGATATTTTAGACGATCTACTTTATGAATTAGATGTATTAGATTTTGGAACTGTTGTAAGTAATATCGAGACTTTTAAAGAAGATGGTTTAAGTCGTGTTGTTATCGAACCTAATGCTCAGTTCACGTTTACGTATCAGCAAATAGATAATATTTTAACGTTGACAATAGAAAAAGATGAAACGCAAAATGCGTACTTAGATGGTGGGGTTGAGTATCAAGGTCGTCCTATGACCTTAAATTTTCAAGATATCTCTGTGCGTGCAGCACTGCAAATTATCGCGGGTTACAACGACTTTAACTTAGTAACCAGTGATTCAGTAACGGGCAATATAACGCTGCGCCTAGATGGTGTACCGTGGGATCAAGCGCTTGACGTAGTACTACGTATTAAAGGGCTAGATAAGCGCATGGATGGCTCTATATTAATGGTAGCGCCTGCAGAAGAACTTGCAGCACGTGAAGCCAAAGATTTAAAAGCTAAACAGCAAGTTGAAGACTTAGAGCCTCTATATAGTGAATACATCCGATTAAACTATGCTAAAGCCGAAAATTTTGCTGACTTATTAAAAACAGATACAAACAGTATTATAACTGCCCGTGGTAGTGTATCTGTTGATCAACGTACAAATACTTTGTTAGTAAAAGATACTGTTAAGAGTATAGAAAACATTCGCCGCATGATTGAAACGCTTGATATTCCAGTGCAGCAGGTTGTAATAGAATCTCGGATGGTAACGGTACGCGATAACGTTACTGAAGACTTAGGCGTACGTTGGGGCTTTAGTGACCAAGGCAGTAGTGTTGGTATTTCAGGCTCTCTTGAAGGCGCAGAAGGTATTTATAATGCGACATCTACTTCAGATGCACCAAGTATTTCAGACCGATTGAATGTAAATTTACCTATCACTAACCCTGCGGCTAGCATTGGCTTACACATAGCAAAACTGGCTAACGGTACGCTGATTGATTTAGAACTAAGTGCGCTTGAAGAAGAGAATAAAGGCGAGATTATTGCAAGTCCACGTATAATAGCGGCTAATCAGCAAAAAGCGCGAATAGAGCAAGGTACTGAAATTCCTTATACAGAGTCAGCTTCAAGCGGTGCTACTACCGTAAGCTTTAAAAAAGCGGTACTGAGCTTAGAAGTTACACCTCATATCACACCTGATAATAAAGTAATTCTAGATTTAATTATTACTCAAGATACACGTGGTGATACTGTTCAAACAGGTACTGGTGAAGCGGTGTCTATTGATACTCAAGAAATTCAAACACAAGTGTTAGTCGAGAATGGCCAAACCGTAGTACTCGGTGGTATTTTCCAACAGCAAATCATTAATACTACGAGTAAAGTGCCAATTTTAGGTGACATTCCTTACGTAGGAAGACTATTTAAAACCACAAGTGAGTTTAATGAAAAGCGTGAATTACTTATTTTCGTGACACCGAAAATACAAATTGATTAAAATACAGTGGTTTTATGTTAACCAACGGGTGATTATTTAGATTAATTGCTCGTTATATGGCTTTTTATTCTAATTGACTTGAAATACCCCTGCAATTACTGAGATAATCCCCTCCTTAATTTTGGGGCCAGGTCGTTAGGCGGGGTTTTATTTCAAATTTTAGAGTTTGTTTGTACTAAAAGATATGGCTGAGAAACGTAATATATTTCTAGTTGGCCCCATGGGGGCTGGCAAAAGCACGATTGGTCGTCACATCGCTGACCAATTACACCTTGAATTTGTTGATTCTGATCAAGAAATCGAACGCCGCACAGGTGCAGATATTGCATGGGTATTCGATCTTGAAGGTGAAGAAGGCTTTAGACTTCGAGAAGAGTCTGTTATTGGCGATTTAACCGAGATGCAAGGTATTGTACTTGCTACCGGTGGTGGTTCAGTAATGAGCAAAGAAGTTCGAAACAAGCTTTCGGCTCGAGGTATCGTTGTATACCTAGAGACACCTATAGAAAAGCAAGTTGCACGCACGCAACGCGACAAGCGTCGCCCATTACTGCAAACTGAAGAAGCACCTCGTAACGTACTAGAGCGCTTAGCAGAAGAACGCGAGCCCCTATACAAAGAAGTTGCCGATTTTGTTGTACGTACCGATGAGCAAAGCGCTAAAGTTGTTGCTAACCAAATCATCGAGAAATTAGATTTTTAAAAACCAATAATAAGGAAATAACTAAGCATGCTTAAATTAACAGTTAATTTGGACGAGCGAAGTTATCCTATTTATATTGGGCAATCTGCACTTCAAGATAATGGCCGCCTGGTTCACCACATTGGTGATTGTCGGCCTATCATCATTACTAATGACACAATAGCGCCTTTATATTTACAAGCGTTACTTGACTCATTAGCAGATCAAAATCCGCTATCTTTTATTATTCCTGACGGTGAACAATATAAATCACTTGAATGGTTTGAAAAAATATCAGCATTTTTACTCCAAAATAACTGTGGCCGAGATACGTGCTTAATTGCGTTAGGTGGCGGTGTTATAGGTGATCTAACTGGTTTTGTAGCGGCGTGTTATCAGCGCGGCGTACCGTTTATTCAAATACCAACGACAGTGCTTTCACAGGTTGACTCATCGGTAGGTGGTAAAACGGCAGTAAATCATCCTTTAGGTAAAAATATGATAGGGGCATTTTATCAGCCTCAAGCGGTTTTTATTGATACACAAACATTACACACCCTACCAGCAAGAGAGTTTGCAGCAGGTATGGCTGAAGTAATTAAGTATGGTCTGATTTACGATACCGAATTATTTGCATACTTAGAGCGAAACGTAGCTAATTTGCAGCAACTAGATGAAACATGTTTACAGCATATTATTTTTAGATGTTGTGAAATAAAAGCACTTATAGTTGCGCAAGATGAAAAAGAGCATGGTTTACGTGCTTTATTAAACTTAGGTCATACATTTGCCCATGCAATTGAGGCAGAAATGGGCTACGGCATTTGGTTACATGGCGAAGCTGTTGCAACAGGCATGGTATTAGCAGCTAAACTTGCCAAGACACGCCAAGATTTAAGCGCAAGTGAAGTTGATCGAATTATTAAGCTGCTTGAGCTATATAATTTACCAACAGAAATTCCAAAGCAAATGACTAGCGAGCAGTTCCTAACGCATATGCGTAAAGACAAAAAGAATAAAAGAGGCACTATACGCTTTATTCTACCTACCCAATTTGGCCAGTGTGCATTAGTTGATGATGTTTCTGATGACCAAGTTAGAGACTTAATCGAGCAGTAAATGCAGTCACAAATTTTACCAAGCCGTGCGGCTTTGGTGGATAGAATCGCACTGCAATTTGAGTACGGACAAAATTTAATAGTTTTACTTGGCACATCGGGGCTAGGTAAAAGTTATATGCTCGAAACCTTCATTACAGATAAATACAATGACTTTAATAAAGCGTTTGTGCAAGTAAGTGCACAAATGACTGACGCTCAGCTAATGAGCGATTTATTAGAGCAAAGCTTTAATTCCCCTTTGGTTGATCATAATTTAAGTTTACCTGAAAACTATTACCAGCTGCTTGAGCAACAGCAGTGCGGACCTTGTTTATGGGTGCTTGATGGCGGTAGGCAACTATCTGAAGAGATACTAATTGAGCTTGAGCTGCTTTCTAAAAATAGCCCTAATACGTTGTATATCATAATTGCATCACAGTCTAAACTTGCTTTAAATGACGCTGTCGAAATTTACTTGGAGCCACTAACGCTTCGAGAAAGCAAGATGTTATTGCAGTGGTACTTTACTGATTTACCTTATGATGAAGACCCTGTTTTTAGTACTTTTTTAGCCGAGGCTCATGGTAACCCCAGTTTATTGCTTGCTTGGCAACCTAGCGAGCACATAGCCGATATTATCGTTAAAGATAAAGTATCTTGGCGATTACACTTATTGATTTTGATGTTGTTAATTATGCTTTTAATTATTGGTCTGCTTTATAAGTCTGATATGACGCAGTGGTGGCAACAATATTATCAGCAGGAAGAAACACAAGTCCTAAATACAGCAATATCTGTAGAGCAAGTAAGTGAGCCGGTTATAAAGCAAAATGACTCAGTAGTTACCTTAAATGACCCTGAAGGAGTTGAGCCAGATATTGAGCCAAAGAGCGTACACATTAATGATGTGCCTGCTATCATGCAAAGTCTTAGCGAACCTGCAAATACAGTTAAGGTATTAGACAATGCTATTGATAATAGCGCTAAAAACAAAAGCAGTGAAGCAGGTGACGTTGTATCTAAAGCTCTAAAAGTAGAGAAAGTAAATACAGCAGAGCAAACTCAGATAAGCCAAGATAATATTTGGTACATGCAGCAAGCAGATACAAATAGTGTTATTCAATTATTAGCGGTAACTCAGCAGGAAGTTCGCGATAATTTTATTGCTCAATTCAATCTACAGCAGCAAGCACACACTTACCAAACGAAGCGAAATAATCAAATATGGTGGGTTGTTACATTTGGCAGCTTTGAGAGTATAAACGAGGCAAAATCAGCAATGGATACTTTACCCCCTGGGGTTAGAAAAAATAAACCTTTCTATAAAAAAATTAGTAAAATAAAGCAAGAAATAGCAGTCGTTGATCAGTAAAACACACTGCTTTAGTGTAAAATCGCGCAACACCAGATTGAAGTAAAGAGCCAATGCAGCAAAAAAGTAGAGCCTTCCTTAAATGGGCCGGCGGAAAATACAGCCTAGTTGAAAACATTAATGCGCGATTAAACCAAGCTAGCAAGCATGCTGATACTTTGGTTGAACCTTTTGTTGGTGCAGGCTCTGTGTTTTTAAATAGTGACTTTAAGCACTATATCCTCAACGATATCAATGCAGACTTAATTAACTTATATAAAGAGCTTAAAAGCTCTCCAGATGAGCTTATTAGTGACGCTAAAAAGCTATTTGTTGATTTGAATAATCACGCAGATGCGTATTACGAATACCGTGTGCAGTTTAATCAAAGCCGTGATGTATACGAACGTTCAATCTTGTTTTTATACATGAACCGCCATGGTTACAACGGACTGTGTAGGTATAATTTAAAAGGCATTTTTAATGTGCCTTTTGGTAAGTATAAAAAGCCTTACTTTCCTGAAAAAGAAATGTATTTTTTTGCTGAAAAAGCACAAAAAGCAACGTTCACTTGTTTAGATTACGATGACGTTTTTAAGTTAGTACCTAACAATGCTGTTATTTATTGCGACCCGCCTTATGTGCCATTAAGTAAAACGGCTTCTTTTACGTCATACGCAAAAGGGGGGTTTAATTTAGATGATCAGGCTAACTTAGCTAATTTGGCAGAACAAGCCGCATTTGAAAATAACACGCCTGTGCTTATTTCAAATCACGATACCGTGTGGACGCGTAAAATTTATAGCCAAGCATCGCTTGAGCAAATTCAAGTAAAGCGCACTATTAGCCCCAAAGGTGGCTCTAGAAATAAAGTTGACGAGTTGATGGCTATGTATTTAGCACCCAAGCAACCACTGCGTAAATTGCGATAACAAAAGCAACAAATAGTACAATCGCAATTAAAATGATGGATAAAGGGGAATGTTGTTTAAAATCGACTTGGCGTTTATTTTCAGATTGAACACCAAAAAATGCAGCTAGCACACTTTGCAACGCGCTAAAAAATTGTAGCATTATTTAAAATAAAGGTTTTAAAGAAGGAGCGTTTTTAGAATCTTCAGAACTAGTAAGTAGTTCCAGTAAATCAAGGTAATGAAACTGAGCACTACGGCTATCGCCAGTTAACCACGAAAACCATGATGACTCTTCTTCAGCTTTAATACACGCAGTTAAAGTGTTTTGAGCACTTACCACTTGTGTATTATGACAATTACTCACTGAGCTTAATTCTTGCTCAGAGCTTGAACCAAAGCTAAACGCCCCGATAAGCAGTAATGCCGACGCAATTAATATCCCAATTTTAAAAGCACGCATGATGAAATCCAATAATTTGTTACTTTTTTAATCATAGCAAATACTGGTTAAATATCAAACTTAAAGTTACCTAAAATGGGGGCTATTACGCCATATTACTTGGGTAACATCTTCAATTAAGTTACATTAACGCAATACACTATTTATTGATGGAGTTAATCATGTTTAACCCAGAGCAAAAATATTTAATAGCCCCTTCTATTTTGTCTGCTGATTTTGCAAAGCTAGGCGAAGATGTTGATAAAGTTCTCGAAGCGGGTGCTGATGTGGTTCACTTTGATGTAATGGATAATCACTATGTACCTAATCTCACAATTGGTCCTATGGTGTGTAAAGCACTAAGAGATTACGGTATTACAGCACCTATCGACGTACATTTAATGGTTAAGCCTGTAGATAGCATAATACCTTTATTTGCTGAGGCTGGTGCTTCTATTATTACTTTTCATCCTGAAGCCAGTGAGCACGTCGATCGTACAATACAGTTAATTAAAGATCACGGCTGTAAAGCAGGCTTAGTGTTTAACCCAGCAACAAGCCTAAGTTATTTAGATCATGTTATTGATAAGCTAGATACCATTTTACTAATGTCGGTAAATCCTGGGTTTGGCGGGCAAAGCTTTATCCCTCATACGCTTGAAAAATTACGCCAAGCCAAACAGCGTATTATTGAATCAGGCCGAGATATTCGCTTAGAGGTTGATGGTGGTATTAAGGTCGATAATATTGCAGCAGCGGCTCGAGCGGGTGCTGATATGTTTGTTGCAGGCTCAGCTATTTTTAATCAACCTGATTACAAAGTGGTGATTGATCAAATGCGTGAGCAGCTTGGAAGTGTTAAGTAATGAAGTACGATGTCGCCTTATTTGATTTAGATGGTACTTTGGTTGATAGCGTTTACGACTTGTATATCGCTATTAATTTAACCTTGAGCGATTTTGCTTTTCCTATTGTTAGTCAACGCTTGGTTGAAAGTTGGGTTGGTAATGGTGTTGAAGTCCTTGTAAAACGCGCTTTGAGTGGCGATATGCAAGTGAGTGAAAATTTAGATGAGTCACTTAGTGGCAAAGCAATATTACAGTTCTATAAGTATTATGAACAACAAGTTGGTGAGTATAGTGTTTTGTACCAACATGTAGAAACAGGGCTTGCAGCACTTCGCGGTATGCCTAAAGCATTAATCACTAATAAGTCTCGAATTTTTACAGAGAAACTACTCGATAAACTGGCACTAACGAGTCATTTTGATGTGGTTGTATGCGGTGACGACATGGCAAAAAAACCATCGCCAGAACCATTGCTATTTGCCTGCAAAAAACTAAATGCGGAACCTAATAAAGCAATAATGATAGGTGATTCTAAAAGCGATATACTTGCAGCTAAAGCCGCTAATATAGACGTAATTGCACTTAGTTATGGCTATAACCAAGGTGAAAGTCTTGAGGATTATAATCCGCAGTACCTATGCGATAACTTCTTAGATATAATACCTGTTCTAACGCAGCGTTAAATATTATTCATTAAGCAAAATAAAGGAAAATCATGAGTAAACCAGTAGTTTTAAGCGGCATTCAGCCAACCGGTGGTATGACAATAGGCAACTATGTTGGCGCTATTAACCAGTGGCTAAAGTTACAGGAAGACCACGAAAGTTTCTTTATGTTAGTAGACTTACACGCTATTACGGTTCGCCAAGAGCCTGAATTACTGCGCTCTCGAGTGTTAGATGGTATTGCTCTTTATGCGGCATGTGGCATTGATCCTGAAAAATCTGCGTTATTTGTACAATCGCAAGTACCTGAGCACGCACAATTAGCGTGGGTACTAAATTGTTACGCGCAAATGGGTGAGCTTAATCGAATGACTCAGTTTAAAGACAAGTCATCTAAGCACGCAAATAACGTAAACGTGGGCTTATTTTCATATCCGGTATTGCAAGCTGCAGATATTTTATTATACCAAGCTGATCAAGTACCAGTAGGGGATGATCAAAAGCAACACTTAGAGCTGACTCGCGATATAGCCACACGCTTTAATAATTTATATGGCGACGTATTTAAATTACCAGAGCCGTACATCCCTGAGTTTGGTGCACGCGTAATGAGCTTGCAAGATCCACTTAAAAAAATGTCTAAGTCTGACGAAAACCCAAATGGTTACATCATGTTATTAGATGAGCCTAAGCAAATTGTGAAAAAGCTTAAAAAAGCAGTAACTGATTCAGATGAACAAGCACGTATTTATTTTGATCGCACAGAAAAGCCTGGCGTATCAAACTTGCTTACTTTATTGAGTGTTGCAACTAAGCGCTCAATTGAAGACCTAGTCCCTGAGTATGAAGATAAAATGTATGGCCATTTAAAGAAAGATACAGCAGATGCAGTTGTAAATATGATTGAGCCAATTCAAGCACGCTTTAAAGAGATCAGAGAAGATCAAAACCTACTTGATGGCATAATGAAGTCAGGTGCTGAAAAAGCAAGTGTACGCGCTGAGAAAACATTGAAATCGGTATACGATGCGCTTGGTTTTATTCCTCGCGGGTAAGTTTATTAAAATAAAAAAATGCCGCTTGTTAGCGGCATTTTTTATATAGCACATATCAACATGATAGACCCAAATAGAAACAGTAGCGATATCGCTAGTTTGTCTGTTTTATCCATTATTCAGCCCCTCTTACTGCTATATCTGCCGTGCTATCAATATCAACTAGAGAAACTTTATAGCCCTTGTTTTCAAGTAAGGTAAGTAAACTATCTTGTCCTGCAAGATGGGCAACTCCAACAAGTACAAACTCATTTTTGTCGTTGTTAAACATGGCTTCTACCTTTGGTAACCAATCATTATTTCTATCTGTAATGAGTTGTTTATAACTATTCGGATCATTTTTCTGCATATCTTCAAGTGCCACTTTATTCAGTGTGTCTGTATCACCTTTGCGCCAGGCAGCTAAAAGTCCTTTAAACATATCGCCATAGTTGTGAAGCTCGGCTAAGTTACGTTTAATGAAGTCGTTTTCGTTGCCTTGACCCATTTTTTTAAAAAGCTCTAACTGAAATTCGATTGTTTCTAAGTAATTTTTTGTTTTGTTATCTTCAGTCGCTTTTTTAGTAAAGTAAGCATCAACACCTTCACCCATTAAATTTTGCTTTTGAAGCTCCATCGACATTAAAACAATACCAACCATAGCAGGGCGAAAGCCATCTAACTTAGCGAGATTAGCGCCAAACTTGTTAAGCTTATTTTCAAGTGATGCCTTAATCTCGGGTTCTAGTTTTTGACTTAACGTTTCGTTATTTGTATACGATAGTGCGCCTAACATTTGCATTTGCGCATTAGTATCGGCTGGGTCAGATAACGGTGCTTCTAAAATAATTGTATCCGCTTGTTCATAAGCATGGTTAAACTCAGCGGGTAGTGGCATTTCGGCTTTAGGTAGTATGTGAACTGTACCGCCAATAAATAGTGAGTCATTACCATTGCTTACTTGCCATACAGAGCTTTGGGCCTGTGCTGTATTTGCTAAAAGACTACAACTAAGTAATACGCTGGCAGATACTAATTTTTTTGTGAATTTTTTCATGATAATTCCTTTATGTAACTTTTAATTTTATTGTTTTTAGTTCGATAACACAGTGCTGAAATATGCAGTGATTGAGGATGTTACCTTTGAAAGGTTTTTATCAATTTGCGAGTTTATTTTGCTCATTGAAGAGTCAAGCTCAGCTGATATTTTTTCATCTATCGAAGAAAGTAACGTTTGTGTATCAACATTACTTTTTAAAGACTCAGTGGCGTCTATGTTGTTTGTTTCTTGCTGCTTTTTATTAACTGGGTTAATCGCCTCTACGCTTTCACCAATTATGCATTGATTAAAATTGCTTTGAACGTTGTGTTGTTTAGCGTCAGCTGCAATAACTGAAGTTGTATTAAAAGCAGTTGCTAGTAGTAAAGCCGGTAGTACTTTTTTCATTGTGCTATTCATAATTAAACCTTTTATATTTTTAATTGCAGCCAATTTAGAATCACAAATGATTTTTTACTAAGCTGCTTGTTGATGACGGTTTAAAGAATATCGCTGAATTTATTGAGAGTCGCTTATCTAGTTATGAGCAATTAATAGATAAGGTTTTTAAATTAAATAATTGTTTTAATTTAGAGGGTTAGCCTTAAACCTTATAATGCTAATATAAGGTTTAAAATGCTTTTTCTATAAAATAAAGTGTAGATGTGATACGGTTTATAAAAATAAAAATACGTAAAGACTATGAATTATCAAATCGGACCTTGGCAATTTATTAGTAATCGCTGTGTGGTTACTTCAAACCATTTAGAAAGGGAATTAGATCCACTTTTAGTAAAGCTATTACTTCACTTTATAGACAAGCCTCAACAAATTGTTTCCCGCCAAGAGCTTATTGAGAGTGTGTGGCAACAGAGCTTTGTTGATGATAATGCGATTAACCGTGCAATCTCAGAGTTAAGAAAGCAGCTTGCCCACCCAATTGAAAAAGCGCCGCTTTTAAAAACGCATTACCGTAAAGGATATAGCCTAACAGTAATACCTGAGCGTTTAACGCAAGCAAACGTTTTGAAAGAGCCTGTAAACATTTTGCCTGACTCACCGGGTATTTCTGCCAAAAATGAAGAGATAGCTACTGCAACTACTTCTCAACCAGTTCAAAAAAAGAATAGTAAAAATTTTTTGATTTATTCTTTACTCGTCATTATTTGCCTGTGCTCTTTAGTATGGTTTGGGTTGTTTTTTATTAATGCACCTTCTAGCGAAAAGATTAACCAGATCACGGTTAATAAGGTAGCAAGCACGTGGAATATAGGCAGTGAGGTTCACCCTGAGATGTCCTCAGATAAACAATATTTAGCTTATACAAATGTTGAACCTGAAAGTGACATAATGCATGCATTTGTAAAGCGACTATCTGATCAAAGGGAGGTTGAAATTACCTATCCTGGCTTTCAAGTATCTATTTTATCGTGGCAGTTAAATCAGCACGCAGTGCTTATACAAGCTACAAACTTAAAACAACAGCAGTGCGAAATGGTACTGGTTGATTTAAGCCAGTTTCCTATTGTTGGTGAGGCTACATTAATTAAAAAGTGTGACCTTAGATACACCGGCTACGCACAAGTAGACGAAAATAATGAATATATTTATTACACTGAATATAAAAATGAGCAAGATGGCTCAGGTTTATATAAATTTGATTTAGAGTTACAAAAAGAGTCCATTGTTATTCCACCACCAGGTGTAATGTATGGCGTAATAATGCCGCGCTTATCTTCTTCAGGTAATAAAATAGCATATATACTTAGTCAAAAAGGTCAGCCTTTTTCGGTGTTCAGCTACGACTTTTCTACGCGTGAGACTAAGCGGTTATTTAAAGCAAACAAAAGTATAATTAGCTTCGCGTTTGACTGGCTTGCAGACGATAAAGGCGTGATTGTTTTTGAAGACTCTGACCTTTCAACCATTGTGTTTGATGAAAATAATATTATTAAACGCACACTAACGGTTACCCCAGCAATTTCACCTTATTATATTGCAGTTCAATCTGCTAATAGCCTCTTTTACTCAGCAAATAAAACACAAGCATTTTCGTTAATTAAAGCGACTAATCTTTTTAGCGATGTTCCTGAGTATGAAGCACTCTACAAAAGTGATGAAGACGACTACCACATTGTAGAAGTCATTAATGAGAAAGGGCCAGCGCATATTTTTGTATCCGAGCGCTCTGGCAGCAGTCAGTTGTGGTTATCTCAAAATGGACTTACAAAGCAACTTAGTAACTTTACTTATGAAGGGAAATCTACCTTTGCTATTGGCGGGCTAAGAGTATCGAGTAAGCAAGATCGTGTTTTATTAAGAGTTAATAGCGATATTGCATTTTTTGACGTTATGTCGAACAAACTCTATACCATAGCTGAGTTTAAAGGGCGAAAAATACTAAACTATGTATGGTCTAAAGATAATGAAAGTATAATTTATTTAGAGCGAAGTGGTTCAGAAAACCTATTTGCTCAGTTTAATTTATTAACGCGAGACACAACTATATTAGAGGATATTAAAGCCAACAAATTAATTTCAGGCGCTGACGGTACTAATTATGCAATTACTAATAATCAGTTAATTAAACTATCAAATAAACAGAGTTGGGAATTACCCAAAGACGCGCGACAAGCACAACTTTTTGCTATTAATGGTAATTACCTTTACTACTCTGATGCGATTTCAAGAGTTGCTCGGCTTAATTTAGAAGATAAGACAGTAAAAGATGTGCACGTGGATTTTAAACCTGTCGCATTTTTTATTAGTGATAACAATCAAATTTTCTTTACAGAATCAAAATATAAAGACATGCAAATAATACAGATAAGTTGGAATGACTAGGGTCTGTTGATCTTTCAAGGTTAAATTTGCAGCAGTGTGTTGTTTTTCTTTAATAACATTTTCGATTGGTATTATGTTGATAAAAGAAAAATTAGAGCCAAAAAATAGCGAGAAGTAACTCTTCTCGCTATTTTTAATTAAGTGCAATCTCGACAGTTAAATAACCTCAAAGCCGATTAATTTGTCACAACTGAACCTCTATTTATTTAATAGAGGTTTTAAGTAATGCCCAGTATGTGAACGCTCACACTCAGCTACTTCTTCTGGTGTACCTGCAATGAGTATTTCACCACCGCCAGCTCCGCCTTCAGGTCCTAAATCGATAACCCAATCTGCTGTTTTAATAACATCGAGGTTGTGCTCAATAACAACAATAGTATTGCCGTGGTCGCGCAAGCGATGAAGTACAACAAGCAGCTGTTCAATATCAGCAAAGTGTAAGCCTGTTGTTGGCTCATCTAATATGTAGAGTGTTTTACCGGTATCACGCTTTGATAGCTCGCGCGCTAGTTTTACACGTTGCGCTTCACCACCTGAAAGCGTGGTAGCGGCTTGACCTAAGCGGACATACGATAAACCAACGTCCATTAGGGTTTTAAGCTTACGGGCAATAGCCGGTATTTTGTCAAAATACTCATGCGCGTCTTCAACAGTCATCTCAAGTACTTGGTGTATGTTTTTACCTTTGTATTGGACTTCGAGTGTTTCACGGTTATAGCGTTTGCTCTTACACACATCACACGGTACATACACATCAGGTAAAAAGTGCATTTCAACTTTAATTAAGCCGTCACCTTGGCACGCTTCACAGCGTCCGCCTTTAACGTTAAAACTAAAGCGACCTACTTTGTAGCCACGTGAACGCGCTTCTTGTGTACCTGCAAATAACTCACGAATGCCGGTAAATATACCTGTGTAGGTTGCCGGATTTGAACGCGGAGTACGACCAATCGGGCTTTGATCAATATCGATCACTTTATCAAAATGATCTAAACCGCTAATTGATTTATACGGTGCCGCTTCGGCAGTGGTTGCGCCATTTAGCTCTGTATGAGCAAGTTTAAATAAAGTGTCGTTTATTAGCGTTGATTTACCCGAGCCCGATACACCTGTCACACAGGTCATTAAACCAAATGGGATTTTTAAATCCACATTTTTAAGGTTATTACCCGTTGCGCCAAATAGCTCTAGCCATTTGTCGTTCGTTGGGTGACGCTCTTTTGGTATTTCTATTTTACGTACGCCTGATAAAAATTGGCCCGTAACAGATTCTTTGCTTGCTAAAATATCGTCGCGCGTACCTTGAGCAATAATATGCCCACCATGAACACCCGCACCTGGGCCAATATCAATAATATGATCTGCAGCACGAATAGCATCTTCATCGTGCTCTACCACAATAACGGTGTTACCTAAGTCGCGCAAATGGACCAATGTTTGTAATAAACGGTCGTTATCGCGTTGATGTAATCCAATAGATGGCTCATCTAGTACGTACATTACACCTACAAGACCGGCACCAATTTGACTGGCTAAGCGGATACGTTGAGCCTCACCACCTGATAATGTATCGGCGCTACGTTCAAGTGATAAATAATTTAGGCCAACGTTAATTAAAAACGATAAGCGGTCGCGAATTTCTTTTAATATTTTTTCAGCTATTTGGCCTTTTTGTCCGGTTAACTCTAAACCTTCAAAAAATTCCATGGCTTCACCAATACTCATGCATGTGATTGCAGGTAAGTTGGTTTGTCCAATAAATACATTTCGAGATTCTTCGCGTAAGCGCGAGCCATGACAGCTAGGACACGCTTGGCTTGTTTGGTATTTAGCAAGCTCTTCGCGTACAGAGTTTGACTCGGTCTCACGGTAGCGGCGATTCATGTTATTTAAAACGCCTTCAAACTCATGGTTACGCGTAATTAAATCGCCACGGTCGTTACGGTAATTAAACGCAATTTTAGTGCTACCAGAGCCATCTAAAATAATTTTTTTCGATTCGCTGTCTAAATCTTGATAAGGCACATCTAAATCAAAACTATAATGCTCAGCAACGGCTTGTAGCATTTGATAGTAATAAAAGCTGCGTTTATCCCAGCCTTTAATTGCACCGCCAGCAAGGCTTAACTCTGGGTTATGCACTACGCGATTAGGATCAAAATATTGACGTATACCTAAGCCATCACAGGTTTGACAAGCACCAGCTGGGTTATTAAACGAAAACAAACGCGGCTCAAGTTCAGTCATTGCATAGCCACAAGTAGGGCAGGCAAAATTTGCTGAAAATAGAATCTCTTCAGCGCTGCTATCGTCCATGTATGCTACATGTGCAACGCCATTAGACATTTCAAGTGCAGTTTCGAACGATTCTGCTAAGCGTTGTTGTAAGCCATCTTTTACTTTAAATCTGTCTATAACAACTTCTATTGTATGTTTTTTATGAAGCTCAAGCGTTGGAGGATCAGACAAGTCACATACTTCACCGTCTATACGGGCGCGAATATAACCTTGGCTAGATAGCTGTTCTAATAACTTAACATGCTCACCTTTACGCTCTTTTACTATTGGCGCAAGCAGCATTAATTTACTGCCCTCAGGTAGAGCCAAAACAGTATCTACCATTTGGCTAACGGTTTGCGCAGCAAGTGGTAAATCATGTGTAGGACATCGTGGTTCGCCAACGCGGGCAAACATAAGTCGTAAATAATCGTAAATTTCGGTAATAGTACCTACGGTTGAACGCGGGTTATGAGACGTTGACTTTTGCTCAATAGAAATGGCAGGAGAGAGGCCTTCGATGTGATCCACATCAGGCTTTTCCATGAGCGATAAAAATTGTCTTGCGTACGCAGAGAGTGATTCAACATATCGGCGTTGTCCTTCTGCATAAAGCGTATCAAATGCAAGTGATGACTTCCCCGAACCAGATAGACCCGTAATAACTATTAATTTATCACGTGGGATGGTTAGGCTGATGTCTTTTAAATTGTGCGTTCGGGCGCCTCGGACTTCAATGTTTTCCATGCTATCTCGTTTATTACCAAAATTATTTACTCAGTATCGCATAATACGAAGCAATATTAATCCTTGATCAATGAAAAATCCTTACTTATAGGCGATTAATTATTGCCAAGCTTATGGTAGAATCCCAACCTCAATTTTTCATAGAGTAAGATCACGCAGATAATGACCGCATCTTCACTTAATTCACGAGAAAAACGCGCCGCTGTATCACTGGCGAGTGTGTTTGCATTTAGAATGCTCGGCTTGTTTATGCTGATGCCTGTATTGGCTATTTATGGACAATCGCTTGAAGGTTTTTCGCCTATTTGGATTGGTTTTGCCATTGGTGCGTATGGTTTAACGCAAGCTGTACTACAAATACCTATGGGTCGATTATCCGATAAGATTGGTCGTAAAAAGGTTATTGTTGGTGGCTTAGTTGTATTTGCTATTGGCTCTGTCGTTGCTGCATTAGCTGACTCTATCCAAATGGTTACCGTAGGCCGTGCTTTACAAGGTATGGGCGCAATAGCCAGTGCGCTACTCGCGTTTGCTTCAGATTTAAGCCGCGATGAGCAACGACCAAAAGTAATGGCCGTTATTGGTATGAGCATAGGAATGAGCTTTGCCTTTGCTATGTTACTTGGGCCAATTGTTGCAGCTTCGT
This sequence comes from Pseudoalteromonas sp. SWYJZ98, assembly GCF_015864495.1. Taxonomy (NCBI): domain Bacteria; kingdom Pseudomonadati; phylum Pseudomonadota; class Gammaproteobacteria; order Alteromonadales; family Pseudoalteromonadaceae; genus Pseudoalteromonas; species Pseudoalteromonas sp. SWYJZ98. The sequence continues at coordinate 28,832 of NZ_JADYXA010000032.1, forward strand.
GGGGTATTGCTGGTGTATTTTGGTTGACTGCTATTTTAGCTGTCTTTGGTATATTTATAGTGACCATGCTAGTGCCAAAGGCGGTAAATAAAGCGCCCAAAGGCGATACATTAGCAAGCTTCAGCGACATTAAAAAATTAATTAAACATCCTCAGTTAGCACGATTAAATGCAGGTGTATTGTTATTGCATTTAACGCTAACCACAATTTTTGTGGTACTGCCGAGCCAATTAATTAAAGATGGCTTGGTTGCCGACCATCACTGGTATTTGTATATTCCAGTGCTATTTTTAGCATTTTTATTAATGGTACCAATAATGATTGTGGCCATTAAAAAAGAGAAAGAAAAACAAGCATTTATTGGCTCAGTAGCCTTGTTAACTATTAGTATGTTAGCAATGTCGGTATGGGTTAATAGTGTAGTAGGTATTGCTGTGTGTATGCTGCTTTATTTTGTGGCGTTTAACTTTTTAGAAGCCACTATGCCTGCGCTTGTATCGCGAATAGCACCAGCAAGCCAAAAAGGCTCAGCAATGGGTGGCTACTCATCGAGTCAGTTTTTAGGCGCCTTTTTGGGCGGTATGTTAGGTGGCTATGTAGCACAAACTACAACGACGCAAGCTGTGTTTGCGGCAGCGGCACTTGTTGGGTTAATATGGCTTATTATTGCGTGGAAAATGCAAGTCCCACCCAAAAGTAAAGTTATTAGTTTAATGACCAAATTAGATTCTGAAGAGCATGCTCAAGTACTTGCTTCTCAGTTAGTTGCTTTACCAGGTGTAATAGAAGCAACTGTAGTTCGCGATGAAAGTCGCAGCTATTTAAAGATTAATGATAAAGAATTTGACCTAGACCAAGCGCGTAAAGTCGCTGGTTTAATCTAACATTTATAGGAGATGGTTCCATGGCACGCGGTGTGAACAAAGTAATTTTGGTTGGTAATTTAGGGCAAGATCCTGAAGTTCGTTATATGCCTAACGGCAACGGTGTAGCAAATATTACCCTAGCAACTTCGGATAGCTATAAAGATAAGAACACTGGCCAAATGGTTGATAAAACTGAGTGGCACCGTGTTGTATTTTTTGGCAAGTTAGCTGAAATTGTTGGTGAATATTGTCGTAAAGGTTCACAAATTTATGTTGAAGGTAAACTTCAAACACGTAAGTGGACCGATCAACAAGGCCAAGAAAAGTACACTACAGAAATAGTTGTAGATGGCTTTACTGGTCAAATGCAAATGTTAGGCGCACGTGGTGGCGATCAGCAAAGTGGTGGTTACCAAGGTAATCAATCACAAGGTGGGCAACAAGGTGGAGGTTACCAAGGTAATCAAGCGCAAAGTGCTCAACAAAGCGGTGGTTACGGTCAAAATAATCAAGGCCAAAATAACCAGCAACAAGGTGGTTATGCTCCACAACAGCAAGCAGCACCTGCAGCGCAACCTCAGTCAGCGCCAGCACCACAACAAAATAATCAATACCAACAACCGCAAGGCGGCTTTGCACCACAACAAAATAGTGCACCGCAGCAGCAAGGTGGTTTCGCTCCTAAACCACAAAGTGCTCCGCAAGGTGGTGCATCAAACCCAATGGAACCAACCATTGATTTTGATGACGATATCCCATTTTAATTTCTGATAAAGTTATTTTTGTATATTAAAATAATTTAAAATCCCATTAGTCTTTATAAATAGTAGCCTTCGCCTATATTTATAAAGAAAGTGGGATTTTTTTTGTATATTAAAAAGTTGCCATCCATTTTAGTTATGCTAATATAAAATTTGTATAGTATAGGGGTGGTTGATGCGAGTAACAGACGAAATACTTTCAGACGGAGAGCGAAGGCCTCTTATCATTAATGACGACGGAACAATCGATTTCTGGTCAACGCTTTACGTTACAGTAGAATTACGTGCAGACGGTAAGCAAAACACGATAAAAAAAGAGCTGTATAACATCATGCTTTTGCATAAATGGGAGCGTTCTACTGGTAGGGACCTGTTTGCAGAATTCCGTAGGCAAAAACTTTTAGACAAAGAAACTATACAGTCCATCAAGAACTTTTGTAGATTGTCAGCTAAGCAACAAAACCGCAAAACTGAAAAAGTAGTTCACTTTACTCGCCTCGCTAAATCCGAATCACCGCTCAGTGTTGTTGATAAAAATTATCAGTATCAGCGTATGACAGGCATAAATCGATATTTAAAGTTTTGTGCGTGGGAAATTTGCAAATTTAAACCCAATGCTAGTGATTTAGTGGATCGCATAGATAAGATGGAGGCGCTTTTCAAAAGCCACTATCCGAAAGGATTAAGTAACCTCTCAAAGGTAACTCATGCGGAGGCCGCTGTTTTTGAAAACTTTCGACAAGTAACCAGAACTGATCACCCAGACAATCCATTTAAGAATTTTGATACACGATTACGTAATTATCTACTACTGGAAATTTTGTATTGGACTGGCTGTAGGCCATCAGAAGTTTTGTCGTTAACACTCGACGACATCAATCATGACATAGAGAGTCCACAGTTGCGGTTTAAAAGGCGGCATGATGATCCAAATGACCCGAGAAAAGTCCAGCCAACTCTTAAAACACAGGAACGTGATATTGAGATCCCCCCAGCTTTGTACACAGATCTTGAGTACTACATCAGAAAAGTTAGACCAAATTATAAATTAGCCAAGAGTCATCCTTATATTTTTATATCCCATAAGGGTGAAAGTTCTGGTTCTGCGATGAGTGATAAAAACTTTTCATCGGGAGTAATAACGCCGTTAAAGCGCGTAGATAAAAATTTTACAAATATTCAACGTAGGGGCTTCCGAATTTATTTCAACGAACGATTTTCAGATCGTATTGATGAGCATAACTCAAACATATCACAACAAATTCAGGAGGCAGAGGCGCTAGGCGAGGTCGATACTGTAAAGCGTCTGCGTCAACAGCTAATTAAAGATGGGCACGAGATCGATACTCGGATGAGACTTATGGGACACTCAGATCCTAAAAGTGCTCGACCTTATTTGGATCGACGTGTTACGAAGATCGCTAACAAAATCCACAAGCAAATGATGAATGAAACAAGCGCAACCGTTAAGGATATAATAGATGCTAGACAAAAAGGTTAGCTTTCCCCTCGCCGAAGAAAAACAAAGAACAAGTAAGATGGGATATGACTTTGATGTAACTCAGAGGACTTGGAAACTTGACACCTCGATCACTCTAAACTGGGGACTACTTCCTAATGAGTGTGATTTGAACTTCATAGTTGGTTTCAAAGAGCAAATGGCAGATTATGCCTGTGAGCTATCGGCTAGCAGCTGTTCAATCATTTTTAATGAAATACTCGCGATGCTTCGTAAAACAAAAAGTGTCACCTTAGACCTAATTACTGTTCAAAACTATTTAGGACAGCTAGATGCCAGCAATGAATATAAACTCGGCTCGATTAGAGCCTTTTTGCTGAATTGGCATGACAAAGAAATTGATGGAATTGACCCTAAGCTTGCTCCTTGGCTAGAGCAAATAACTTTAAAAGGTATCGCGAAAGGTGTCCCAGTTGCGAAAGGTTGTCCCCACACTGGCGCATACAGTTTGCAAGAACAACAAGCGATACTTTTTTGGGGAGTGAATGCCTTTTTTGACGATCGAATGTCGCTTCGTGATTACACATGGCTTTTGTTAAATGTGTACTTAGGTGCTAGGCCAACTCAGTTTTGTCAGCTAAAAGCATGCGACCTAGTGAAGGAATCAAAAAGCGGTAGTACAGAATTCAAATTAAACGTTCCGCAAGCCAAGAAGCATGGCTCTACAAACTTTAGGGAGGTAATGAAGGAATCTGATATTGATGAAGATCTGGCGCTCTTGTTCAGTAATCAAGCCACTCGAACCTTGAACATGATAGAGACGCAAGTAGGCAAACTGCCAGAAGAACTGCGAGCACAGATGCCATTATTCGGTTTTCCGAAAGCAATTAAGAATTTATCTTCTGTTCGCCAACTTATTGAAATAATGAATAAAACCCCTGACGCAATTCATCTGCCGCGCCGAAGTAGTACAAAAGTTTTGTTTCAAATTAGCAAAAAATGCATGGCCAAATCTGAGCGTTTAGATGGGGAGTTTGTCCACTTAACAGCAAGACGATTTCGCTACACAATGGGGACAAATGCAGCTCGCAGAGGACTTAGTGCATTCGCAATTGCTAAAATATTAGGGCATGGCGGCATACAGAACGTAAAAGTTTATACCGAAAACGTTAAGGAATTGACGGAGGAAATAAACGAGGCACTTGCGCCAGTATTAGCGCCATTGGCTCAAGCGTTTGCAGGCACACTGATTGCAAATGAGGCCGAAGCGCTGCGAGCAAACGATCCTCATTCACGCATTCGCAATCAAAAAGGGGATGGAGTTGGCAACTGCGGAACTTATGGTTTTTGCGCGAAAGGCGGCAGAGCATGTTACACATGTGTAAAGTTTCAGCCTTGGATTACTGGTCGCCATCAAGTTATGTTAGATGGTGTGTTAGCTGAGCGCGAGAGGCTTAGGGAGAGGGGGGCGAGTAAGTTCGTCATTCAATCGACGGATAGGCTTGTGTTAGCGATCACCGAAGTTGTCCAACTTTGCGCCGAAATTGAAAAAAACGAAGGAGTCGTTAATGAATAATGTAATCAAAATTTGGGAGGCTAAACACCAGCAGGATGGTAAAAAGAATCTCGAAGAATTTGTAAGGTTTGCAAAAGACGATTTGACGATTTATCAAGAACAAGGTTGGGAAGTTGAAAAATGGAAGCCTAACAAGGGGCAAACACTCGTTTTTGGCTTTCAAGACGGTAACTATGCGCCTATAGAACCATTTGAGAAGCCATTTATGGATTTTGCTAAAGCGTTTATAAGGCAGCAGATGACGATCAAAGAAGTCTCTTCTGCCCACATGTGGATTGCAACGTTTCGTAAACTATATCAAGTACTGCAAGAACAGTATGCCGATTTGCCGCCATGCATACTTAATGTTAATAACCAAACGATTAAGAATACTGAGCAAAAGATAAGAGATGATAATGTTGTTCCAATGCGCAAATATCATCTCGGTGGCAAGCTACAAGCCCTTGTAAGCTGGCTTTTAAAAAATAAAATTTTGCTAACTTTGCCGGTATACAAGAGTCCATTCAAGAAACCTGCCCATACATCTGAGCAATTAGGGGAGGAAGGCGATAAGTTTCGAGATGAACGCTGCCCCTCAATGCATGAAATGCTTTGTTTAGCCGATTGCTTTGCTAGAGCGAAAACTGTTGCAGATAAATACTATACTAGTGCATTAGTCTTGTTATGTTTTGCGCCCGCCCGATTTAATGAACTTGGAGGGCTTACCATTCATTCACTTCAACAAGGCGATGATGGTGATTGGTATGTCGTCTGGTTCGGTTCAAAAGAGTACCGGGATCACCGCAAGGGTGTACCAATGCTAATGTTGGACACCGTCAAGTCTGCCTTTAAGAGGTTAGTTGATATTAGCGAACCCGCTAGAAAGGCTGCAAAGTGGGCATATGATCACCCAAACACTTTCTTTCGCCATAAACAGTGTAAAACTGAGCCAGAGCATCTAGAGGATGCACAGTTGTCACATAGTGAGTTTGCTTATGCAATGAATGTAGTTGGATCATTGCATCATTCTGATAAAGAAAAGCTAAACACGCCCACAAAATGGATAAATCAGCTTTTAGAGGAAAATAAGTTAACCTATCGACGCTTGAATTCGCTAGTGCACGAAAAGTATAAGAAAAAGAAGTGGCCAAATAACCCTAAGAGTGACAGGCCTATTTGGGAAAATCTTTTGCTAATTCGAGACCTCGAACTTAAACCAGCTTCTGCAACAAAAGACTTTAGTTGGGTCATGCCTTCCGTTGATACATTTAATGTTCAGACTACTCGCAAAGATAAAAAAATGAGTAATCTTTGGGAGCGATTTGAAATGGTCAATGAAAATGGCAAGCCACTGTCATTGACAACCCATCAGTTTCGCGTTTGGTTGAATACTCATGCAAAAATAGGTGGTGTTGACGATTGGAAAATCGCGCAATGGTCTGGTAGAGCCGATTTAACCCAGAACGCAGCATATGATTTGAGAACCCTTGAACAAAAGGATCTTCTAAAAACAGAACTTATGGTAGCGAGCTATGAAGACAGCCCAAGTGCATTAGTGTTGCGAAAAGCAAGGTTACCAGTTCCGCTGAAATCTATTGGAGTTAATCGAGAAGGTGTAGCTGATTTTACTGGTATCGGATTTTGTGTTCATGATTTTGCTCGAACACCCTGCACCAAGGCTGGGGAATGTGTGACCTGCAAAGAACATGTTTGTATAAAAGGGATACCAGAAACGCTTGAGGAGTTGGAATTATTAGAAATAAACATAGCGACTCAATTAGACCATGCGTTGAAGGAGGCTACTGATGACACGTTCGGCGCTGATCGTTGGGTTACACATTTGGGTTGGAAGTTAGCTCATATTCGCACCCTGATTAAAAATAAAACCGATGAGAACATACCAGACGGCACAATCATCAGAATCCCCGTTGAGCATGATCCATCACCAACACGTTTAGCTTTAGCAGACAAGGGATTAAATACTGATCTTAATGAGACAAAATCCGAGAAAGACGAAGATAAGATCTCCTCAAATATTAGTGTGAGACAACTATTGGGGTTTAGCTAATGCCAAAAATAGTTATCAGTGACGATGTTCACAAAAGCATACTCACCTTATTGTCCACATGGAAAGGCAAGTTAACGTGGAAACTATTATGCGAACGCATTACTAGAGAGTTTGGATTAAAAAAAGAGGTATCTAGGCATACTTTATTGGCCTACAAAGATATTGAGATAGCATTCAATAACCGTAAAGCTATGTTAAAAGAAACTCCTAGCCAATATCATGGTACTGAGGATGTTCAACTACAAAACGCATATAAGCGAATAGACGAGTTGGAATCAAAGAATAAGAGCCTTCATAGTGAAGTTACTGCTATGAGAGAACAAATTATCAGGTGGATGTACAACCTATATCAAATGGAACATAACATGGATGAGATGAACGCTGCAATCCCAGTTAATGCTGACATTGAAGAGGTAAAAGATAGAGCGCTACCGCGTAACGTAGACCCTGAGAGTTTAAATCGACCGTTGCCAAAGATAACACGAGCAGATGATAAAAAACGCAAACGAAGTCGCCATGATTAAATCAAATCTATTTAAAAGTGATGGAGGTGAATAATGGCCAATGGACAACAAAAAGCTAAGCAAAACCTCAATAGTTTTCAGACATGGGTGGCAACTCAAACCGATGAAGATTTCAAACAAATTATTTTTAGAGGGCAGTTAAATCGTGGCGAAATAGCTAAAGCTGTTGGGTGCGGAAAATCTGCCTTAAATCAAAATCCAGAACTCAAAAATGCATTGGTGGAACTTGAGGATATACTACGGAAAAGACAAATTCTTCCGCCACTAACGCTTGCTGCACAAAAATCGGTCAGTACGCCAAAACAATACGATCAAACAGCTAGTCGAAAATTAAACGACTCCTTGAGGTTATCCCAATTAGAGCAAGAGAACATCGAATTAAAAGCCCAGCTAAGTGAGTTAAAACAACAACACGAAAACTTCCAAGAACTTAGTGAAACACTATTTGAAATGGGCTTGATGTCACGATGAATAAAGCTGTTGATGATGGGAAACTTTTTACTGAAACAGTGCGCATTACGAGCATTAAGTTTCTTAGCAGCAAATACGTTATATTTGTTGGCGTACCCATCGATCGTGATTCTTTCAAAGTCAACAATGGTAAATATTATGTTTCTGTCAAGACAGAGCTTGCTGTTTTGCCTATTGATTCTTCATCTCAAAAGCCTTTAGAACCGACAATAGGCCAAAATTGGATAGTAAAAGGTATTCGTTCGATACAGGAAATAGCAGAGGGTGATTATGTAATGCAACAGCATGTATATGATTCACCTCGCGCAATATTTTGCACATTGCCAGAGAGCGGAGCAGCACTCATAAATTTTATTGCTAAAGGATCAGACTTCAAAGGGATAGGTGAAGTAAAAGCTAGAGAGCTTTGGAGGGCATTAGGCAAGTCTTTTCATTCAACACTGAGAACTGATAGCGAAGAATCACGCAAACGCCTAGAAGGGCTTCTTAGCAGCGATTCTATTGATGCGCTATATAAGGGCTATGCTAAATACAAAAACCTTAGCCATTATGGTTGGATGTCAGAGCATGGTATACCTGCAAAAGTGCAAGAGCGATTATTCAAGTATCATCAAGAGAATTCGATAGATGCGATTAAAGCTAACCCATACCTTTTAATTAGCTTTGGTATGGCGTTCAACAAAGTCGATGCTTTAGCACAGTCAAAGTTTGGAATCACAAAAGATGATCACAGACGATTAAGTTCAGCACTTGAGATTTCAATTCATAATGAGGTAGGAAAAGGTAACACCTACGCCAATCGAGAACACATTACTCCCCACTTAAAGAAGCTATTAAATGAAAAAGAGCTAGTTTCACAAGCATTTCTGGTGGGCTACAATAAAGCTCAGTATGTTTTAAACAAAGAACAGGGCAACTTCCATCCAACTGCTCAATTTCTGATGGAGACAGTTGTTTTTAAGCGTTTGTTAAAACTAGTAAAACAAAAAGACTTGTATGACGAAAGTGCCGAAGCAGCATATCAATATGCTACTAAAGAGTTGCCATACGATTTAACTAAAAAGCAAGTGCAAGCAGTTTTGGCATCACTTGATAATGCCGTTAGTTGCATTACAGGTGGAGCAGGAACAGGCAAAACAACAGTATTGAGAACGACGCTTAGGGCGTATTTTAATTTAGGGTTTATGATTCACGCAGTTGCTCTCTCGGGCAGGGCGGCGCAACGACTGCACGAGTCTATTGGATTCGAAACCATGACAATAGCCCGGCTTTTAAGAAATGAGCCTATTTCGCCTTCGTCGGAACAAAGCCTCCATGTTTTAGTGATTGATGAGGCCTCAATGGTAGATTTACCAACCATGTATCGCTTAGTTACTAAACTTCATCCATCCGTCAGAATAATATTGACAGGCGACCCCGACCAACTCCCGCCAATCGGCTGCGGTAAAGTTTTGGCTGACATTGTTGAATCAAAATTAATAGTGAATACAACATTGGATATTGTTAAACGACAAGAGGGTGCTACTGGTATTCCCGAATATTCAAAGCAGATAAACAAAGGGCTGATACCAGCGTACTTAAGCATAGGTAACATCTACTTTCATGAAACTGCGGCAAGTGATATTGCCAATGTATGCTCTAAGCTATACCAGCAATCCGCCTCAAACAGCCGTATTCTAGCGGCAACCAAAAAAATGGTAGCTGACATAAACAGGTTGACTCAAACACAGCATAATCCAGATGGATCAGTGCTACAATTTGAGATGAACGGAGAGCTGTTTTATCAAAACTTACGGCTTAACGATGCTATATTATTTACCCAAAACAATTATGATAAAGGCATTCAAAACGGCTCACTTGGAACACTTAGTAGTGTTAAGCCAACTAATACTCACTATGGTGTCGTAACTCTAGACACTGGTTCTGAGATTAAAATAACTCAAGACGTTCTTGATTGTATGGAGCTTGGATATTGTATTACCTTGCATAAGGCGCAGGGGTCGCAGTTCCCAAGAATCATTGTGGCACTCCAAAATAGCCGCATTGTTGATAGGTCTTGGTTATATACCGCAATTACACGAGCAGAGCATGAAATACATATTGTAGGAAGTAGAGCCGACTTTGAAGCAACAACCATATTGCAGAGTACCGTGCACAGTAGAAGGAGTTATTTGTTTGATTTGTTGAAAAGTTCAAAGAATGACTGAATATGTGCTTTTATGATAATGTTCAGTGGTGAATGTACGCAATAAATTTTTAAATTGTTGTTTACATGGCAAATTACTTCAATTGTATATGTGAATATATTTTGGGGGTGTAGATGAGAAGTGAAACTAAAACTCAAAAATGGTTCTTGGATGACCCAAGAACACGGAAATGGATAAGACAGTGTGCTGCTTGCGGTCAATATGGTAGAGATACTAAAACGCCGGATGATATTCCAAAAGTTAATTTTGAGAATATGTTTCCAGTGATGGAGCTTGATGAACGCGGATTATGTCAATTTTGCGGACCAAGGTTTAAGTAAACAATGCACTAGCGTGCAGCACCCAACAAGCACGGTAAGCGGGAATTTTACTCTCTGACTTTCCGTCAAAGCACTAGTAAAATTAACATTTTAAGGCTGCTTAAGCCTATAGGATATCGTACATGGAAGAAAATAAATTCTTTAAATTAGTCTGGCGTTTTAATGGTTTGCTTATCTCAGTTGCAGGAGTCCTAGCAATTTGCGTTCTCTTATTCGGTATGTATCAGATTTTTAAAGAAACTACGAGGGACCGCAACACCCAAAATATAGTTAACGTCGAAGAAAATAGCGCGGTAAAAGAAAACTGGATGGTTGGTCGTTTTATCAGCTTGACGGATCAAAATATCCTAATAGTTCCGCTGAATTCTGATCAAAGTTTTGATCGTGGTTATTTTAGTAAATCTTCGAATTCAACTAGAAATTACCTATTCATTGATACCCGAACTAATTCAAAAAAATGGCTTTTTGAACATACAAATTACCTTATTGAGGAAGCAAGTCACTTGCGTATTGGCGATGACTTTAACCTCAAAAAACCTGTTTTAGCTATCCTTTACACTCTAGTTAAACTAGATTCAAATAATGACAACCGCTTAACTCCGAGTGATAAAATAACCATAGCCATATCAAAGCCTGACGGTTCAGGCTACAAAGAAATACTAACCAACATTGAACAAGTAATTGATAGTCAAGTTTTATCAGAGAATGAGTTGTTTATTATGTTTCAGTCAAATGGTAAATATTTTAGTTCTACTTTGAACTTGAATAGCTATGACTTAGGTAATCAAACAGAACTTCCAAAAGTAAGCTTGCAACAAAAGCCGTTCAATTAAAGTGAAAGCTACTAAGCTTTATCGAATGCATTTGGGTTTCGAACGTAAATATAATCTGAAATGCAGGTCTATAATTAATGAACCAGTACCAGCCATTGATTTGGTCTTACGGAATAGCATTCATAAAATTATGAAGCTAAACTAATTGCACAAAATGATGTTCAAATTTGTATTATTTAATCGTATAGATAGCTATTTTTTGGTTTTAACTATACAATGACATAATAACTGTATAATTAAATTTTAGGTGAGTGTTGCTTTGAGGTTTATAATTTAAGTGATTCACTCACTCACTCGCAGTTAATATTGGCATTTTATTGGTTATTACCATTTTAACCACAGTTAAACTAAGAGTGTAAGAATAGAGATCTAAGCATACCATAACCCAGTGTCATTACTGGGTTTTTTATGCGTATTGCGCTGTGATGATAATCAAAAAACTATCAATATTAGACCTCATTAGGCTGTAAAGTGAAATAGTATTGTTGGTAATGTTAAATTACAGTAAATTTTATCTTGTATTTAATTGATATATATCGTTAACACTTACCATTAAACTACTTTCCCCTGATTACACAATGAGAAACATGAAAACTAATATCTTATTTTTATTTCTTGTTTTTCAATTCTTGAGCCCTAGTTCACACGCTCAACCTCCTTCAGACGTTACTCATATTTTATTTATAAATTCAACAAATCAAGATATGCCTTGGTATAAAAGTGTTGAGCTTGGACTGCGTACAGAGCTTACAAAACGTTCTTTTAGTTATGAACTATTTTTCGAAAATATGGATGTAAATCGCTTTGATGAAGTTAATCAAAAACAGTTAATGAAAGACTACCTCAAACAAAAATATAAAAATAAGCACATCGATATCATCGTTACTCAGTCGCCATCTGCAGCGACGTTACTATCTCAATTAGATGATTTTTTTATAAATGCTCCACGAATATACTTAGAGCCAGGCACCCAGTTTAATCTACCAAAAAAGACTAGCGGAGCTGTGATCCAAGCTAAATTAGATTATGCGCAAGCAACAGCAAATGCTGTTAATTTAATGAAGCCTAAAAAATTGATCGTGATTTTAGATACAAAAAACGATATTGGTATGAGCTTTCATCGAGGACTATTTTCGGTTATTAACCGTGATTTTTCGTATTTAAATGTAGAAAAGTGGTTTGATCTTCCATTACCAGAATTACTCACCAGAGTAAGAAATGCCCCAGCAGATTCAATTATTTTATTAACCCCCATTTTTAGGCGTTTCGATAATAAATCACTTAGTCCTTATCAGCTAGTAGAGCGATTAACTGAAGAAAGTCCGGCGCCAGTGTTTAGCTATTGGGAAGTACTATTAGGCTCAGGTGTTGTTGGTGGGTATGTTTTGTCGGGTGAAAAAATAGGTAAACGTATTGCCGATTCAATAGTTTTTTATAATGAAAATAAAGCGTTAAATGAAATTAGTGGTGAAGGGCTTAGTACATACTCATATGATTGGCGACAATTAAGTAAGTTTAATATTGCTCCGCAGAGCTTGCCAGAAGAGTCAATTATCTCTTATTACGAGCCAACTTACTTTGAGAAAAATAAAATATTAATTTACAGCGCTACTGCAATTATTTTTATTCTTAGCAGTTTTTTAGTTTTTGTTTTTAAACCAACGCCGCATTCAACTTTTAAAAGAGCTTGATGAAGAAAAGCAAAGATTAGAGTCGCGCGTTGAAGAGCGCACTGAAGAGCTTTTGCACGCCAAGGAGGAAGCAGAGCATCTGACATCCGCTAAGTCTGAGTTTTTAGCAAATATGAGTCATGAGATTAGAACCCCTATGAGCTGTCTCTTATACACAAATCCCTGCTAAGAAATTAGCGGGGATTTTTTTGAACTAAATCTCAATGTCATGATCAGATCTTCAAATCTTGTTTGAGGGCACATTATGATTAACGAACATA
>NZ_JADYXA010000033.1:0-39934 GCF_015864495.1 Pseudoalteromonas sp. SWYJZ98
CGTATATTAACCTCGATGACGGATAGATTGCGTTATCCAGGTAATGAAATTGTTGAATTATATTGTCATCGTTGGGAGATAGAACTTGGGTTTAGAGAAATCAAACAAACCATGCTTGATAACGCATACCATTTAAGAAGCAAGCGTCCAGACATGGTGCGTCAGGAGCTATGGGGCGTGTTACTCGCCTATAATTTAATACGAAGAATAATGACGATGGCGGCGACAGTCACAGGGATATGGCCTAACCAGCTTAGTTTCTCTAGCAGTTCGATGGCTGTCATTCAGTATTTCTCGTCAGTCTCTATAATGAGCCCAGGGAACATTCCAATACACTGGCAGCACTTACTCGATACACTGGTCTTATTTAAGCTTCCAGCTAGACGAGAGGATAGAAGATATCCCCGATGGGTTAAGCCAAAACCATCTAAGTATCCCCATAAAAAGAAAAATGCCAGTCAGCTTAACTGACTGGCATTAGCCAATTGGCGCTTTTTTATTGATTACTTTTAAATTATTGATCCCTATTTTTATCATCAAGGCCATCAATAGTAACGCCCTGTAAAAAGCCCGCACCTTGTTGTTCGTTATTGCGCAGTTTTATCATTAAGCGTAAATCATTTGGCGAGTCAGCATGGTGCAGTGCATCAGCGTAGTTAATTCGCTGCTGTCTGTACAACTCAAATAACGCTTGGTCAAAGGTTTGCATGCCCATTTCTTTCGACTTAGCCATTGCCTCTTTAATTCCGCCAATATCACCATTTTTTATCAGTTCAGCGACCATTGGTGAGTTAAGCAATATTTCAATAGCTGCAACACGGCTTTCACCATCAGCAGTCGGTACTAATTGCTGAGCTACAATTGCACGTAAGTTAAGTGCTAAGTCGTACTTAAGCTTATCGTGTTTTTCTTTTGGAACTAAATGCATAATACGGTCAATCGCTTGGTTCGCATTATTAGCATGCAGTGTTGCAACACACAGGTGCCCGGTTTCAGCAAAGCTTAGGGCGTATTCCATGGTTTCTTGCGAGCGAATTTCACCAATCAAAATAACATCTGGAGCTTGGCGTAATGAGCTTTTAAGTGCCGACTCAAAGCTTTCTGTATCAAGCCCTACTTCGCGCTGAGTAATAATACTTTTACGATGCTCATGAACAAATTCAATCGGATCTTCAATGGTCAGTATATGACCTCGTTGGTTACGGTTTCGATAACCAATAAGTGCAGCTAGTGAGGTCGACTTACCCGTACCTGTACCACCTACAAACAAGACAAGACCGCGTTTAGACATAATTACATCTGTCAGCGTAGATGGCAGACCTAAATCACTTACATCAGGAATTTGCGTCACAATACGGCGAATAACCATACCCGCTCTATCGCGCTGCCAAAAAGCAGAAATACGAAAACGCCCTTCGTCGGTAGCAATCGCAAAGTTACATTCTTTCGTTGTATGAAACTCTGCTTTTTGCTTTTCGCTCATTGCAGATTCAACTAACTCAAGCGATTGCTCATCAGTCAGTCTATCGTCACTGAGAGCTGTTAGTTCACCGTTTATTTTTGCACTCACGGGTAATTGACTCGATACAAATAGGTCAGAACCCTTTTTCTCAATCATTATGAGTAAAAAGTCGTTTAAAGATAAAGCCATAATAATTTCTTACCCACCAAATTGTGTTTTGTCTTGCGCTTTTTCTTTCGCTGCCGTATTTGTAACAATACCGTGATTAACTAAATTAGTTAAACACTGATCCATTGTTTGCATGCCCACAGACGCACCAGTTTGAATAGACGAATACATTTGTGCAATTTTATCTTCACGAATTAAGTTACGAATAGCAGGAACTGCAATCATAATTTCGTGTGCTGCAACTCGCCCACCACCAATTTTTTTAAGCAGCGTTTGTGAAATTACCGCACGTAAAGATTCAGATAACATTGAACGCACCATGGCTTTTTCTTCACCTGGGAATACATCAATAATACGGTCAATGGTTTTTGGTGCAGATGTTGTATGTAGCGTGCCAAACACTAAGTGACCCGTTTCGGCAGCAGTCATTGCAAGACGAATTGTTTCTAAATCACGTAACTCACCCACAAGTATTACATCAGGGTCTTCACGCAATGCACTACGTAGCGCGTTTGAAAAGCTATGTGTATCGCGGTGAACTTCACGTTGGTTAATTAAACTTAATTTATTATCGTGAACAAACTCGATTGGATCTTCTATTGTTAGAATATGGTGATGTTTATTTTGATTTATATAATCGACCATAGCGGCAAGTGTTGTTGATTTACCTGAACCCGTTGGCCCTGTTACTAACACGAGTCCACGTGGGGTATCAGAGATTGTTTTAAAAATATCTGGCGCACCTAAATCATCAAGCGTTAACACTTCACTTGGTATGGTACGAAATACCGCAGCAGGCCCGCGATTAGAGTTAAACGCATTCACACGAAAACGTGCTAAATTAGGCACTTCAAACGAAAAATCCACTTCGAGGTTTTGTTCGTAGTCCTTGCGTTGATTATCGTTCATAATATCGTAAACCAGACTGTTTACGTCTTTGTCTGCAAGGGCTGGTATATTAATGCGGCGAACATCACCGTCTACGCGTATCATAGGTGAAACACCCGACGATAAATGTAAATCGGATGCTTTGTGTTGCACACTAAACGCTAATAATTCGGTAATATCCATTTATGACTCCACAACTAACTGATAAATATATGGTTACAATAGCAGAACGACTCACATCCGCCTACGCTAGAATTGCAGACGCGGCAAAAAACACACAGCGAAACACTAACGAAATTACTCTACTAGCAGTGTCTAAAACTAAACCAAGCGAAGATATTATTGCAGCTTATGAGCATGGTCAGCGCGAATTTGGTGAATCTTATGTTCAAGAGGCTATAGATAAAATAGCTCAACTACAGTCATATAGCGACATCATTTGGCATTTCATTGGCCCTATTCAATCAAATAAAAGTGCACTAGTAGCTGCTTACTTTGATTGGGTGCAAAGTGTTGATCGCATAAAAATAGCAAAGCGATTAGATTCCCAGCGCCCAGACGATAAACCACCTCTTAATATACTTATTCAAGTAAATATAAGTAATGAGGAAGCAAAGTCAGGTTGCCGCCGCGATGAAATAGATGAACTTGCCGATTATATTAACCAATGTGAGCACTTAACACTTCGAGGTTTAATGGCAATTCCCGCTAAAAGCGACAAACTGGATACGCAAATTCAATCTTTTGAGCAATTACAAACTTGCTTTGATAAACTAAAGACCCAATATCCTCAAGCAGATACTTTGTCGATGGGTATGAGTAACGATGTTGAAGCTGCCATTAGCGCAGGCTCAACCATGGTAAGGATCGGCACAGACATTTTTGGAACACGAACTTAAAAGGTGATAACAGATTTATGTCAGATAAAAAAATCGCATTTATAGGCACAGGTAATATGAGCTACGCCATTATTGGTGGCATGGTAAAAAACGGCTTTAACGCAAGTAACATAATTGCGACTAACCGCAACCAAGAAAAGCTTGAAAAGGTAGCATTTGATTTCAAGGTGCAAACCACCAGTGACAATAACGAAGCCCTGCGCGATGCTGATGTAATTGTTTTGTCTGTTAAACCACAAATGATGGGCGATTTATGTAAATCGTTTCAAGAGTCAGGCGTAGACTTTAGCGATAAACTGTTTATTTCTGTTGCTGCGGGCTTAACTGTAAAACGTTTGCGTGAAATGCTAGGCCAAGACGTTAAAATGGTACGTTGCATGCCAAACACGCCATCTTTATTAGGTCGCGGAGTATCAGGTTTATATGGTGCGGGCGAAACACCAAGCGAACACGAATTTGTACAACAAGTTTTTGAATGTACAGGCATTGTTGTATGGGTGGAAAAAGAGTCACAAATTAACGATATTATTGCTGTAACCGGCTCATCACCTGCTTACTTTTTCTTATTTATGGAAGCCATAGAAGAAAAAGCTAAAGCGCTGGGCTTTAACGATGAAGACGCTCGTCGCCTGGTACAACAAACAGCCCTTGGCGCTGCCGAAATGGCACTTAGCCAGCCTGATATTAGTATTTCGCAACTACGTTCAAACGTAACATCTAAAGGCGGCACTACTCACGCAGCTGTTGAGCACTTAAAAGATGAAGGCTTAACTAAAACCGTTGGCGATGCAATGGATGCGTGTATTGCGCGTGCAGAGCAAATGGAAAAAGAACTTTAAAACCACTTTTTATTGAAGGTTACACTATGAATGCCATGCAATTTTTAATCAGTACCCTGTTTGATTTGTTTTTAATGGTGGTATTACTGCGCTTTTGGCTGCAGTGGGCAAAAGCCGACTTTTACAATCCAATGAGCCAGTTTGTGGTTAAAGCCACGTCGTTTGCGGTAAAACCACTGCGTAAAATCATTCCGGGGTTTGGCGGACTTGATCTAGCATCTCTGTTGCTGGCATTTATAGTGGCTGTAGCCAAAATTAGTACTTTAATGCTTGTTATATATAATGCGTGGGCAATACAGCCTGTGCTTATTCAAGCACTTATAACGGTACTAAAAGAAGGCCTTAATTTAGTATTTTGGGTACTTATTATTCGCGCTATTTTAAGTTGGGTTAGCCAAGGCTATAACCCTATAGAAGCGGTTTTCCACCAGCTTACTGAACCAATGCTAAAACCAATTCGTAAAATATTGCCATCAATGGGTGGCTTAGATTTATCAGTTTTAGTGCTTATTATTGGTATTCAGTTTTTGCAAATGCTGCTTATGGATTTTTTAGTCTAATATGGATTTTTTAATTAGAGGCCCAAAGGCCTCTTTTTTATATGTTTTGAGGAATACATAATGAACCGTTTAATTAAGTTTTGTTTTATTGCTTGTTTAGCATTTGCATTTAACGCGCAAAGCGAAGAAATGCAGGGCGCACAATACAAGGAGCTTGGCCCTTGGCAAGTCCATTACATCGCCTTTCCTTCTACTTTTATTCAGCCAAAAATAGCAAAAGCATACAACCTTGAGCGCAGTGGCTACAAAGGGGTTGTAAACATTTCTATATTAAAAAATGATGCCGATAAAACAGCACAAACGGCAAAGCTTACAGGCACAGCTAAAAACCTACTTGGCAACAAACAAACGCTTACTTTTAAAGAAGTAAAAGAAGGTGAGTCAATTTATTACCTTGCCCAAGTTGATTACACCAACGAAGAGATTTTACGCTTTGAGATTGAGATACAACAAAATAATCAATTTCAAAAATTACAGTTTCAGCAAAAATTTTACGTAGATTAATAACATGACCAAAACTTTAGTACTTGCTACAGGTAACCCTGGCAAAGTAAAAGAGCTAGCTAACATGCTAAGCTCTTTGAATATTAATGTAGTTCCACAGAGCGATTTTAACGTAGGTGAAGTTGCCGAAACCGGCACTACCTTTGTTGAAAATGCCATTATTAAAGCGCGCCATGCCGCTAAAATTACTGGTATGCCTGCTATTGCCGATGACTCAGGTTTAGAAGTTGATGGCTTAAATGGTGCGCCCGGTGTGTATTCAGCCCGTTTTGCAGGCCCAGGTGCCAGCGATCAAGATAACATTGATAAGTTACTTGTAGATTTAGGTGATAACCCTATTCGCAGTGCACGCTTTTGGTGTGTACTGGTGTTAATGCGCCACGCAGACGACCCTACTCCGCTTATTTGTAGTGCTAGTTGGGAGGGCGAAATTACGCTCACTCAAAATGGCAATGGTGGATTTGGTTACGATCCTGTGTTTTTTGTAGCAGAGAAAAATTGTACGAGTGCTGAGCTTACAAAAGAGCAAAAAAATGCAGTGAGTCATCGCGGACAAGCGCTGCAAAAATTATTACTAGAACTACAGCAAAAAGGCGGCCTGTGAACCTTCCACCACTGAGCTTATATGTGCACGTGCCTTGGTGCGTGCAAAAATGCCCGTACTGCGATTTTAATAGCCACGGACAAAAAGGTGAAATACCTGAAGCTGAATATGTTCAACACTTAATTGATGACTTAAAAGCAGATTTGCACTTAGTGCAAGGACGTAAAATTCACAGCATTTTTATTGGTGGCGGCACGCCAAGCCTATTAACTGGTGCAGCTTATACCCAATTATTAAATGAAGTCGACAACCTAATTGGGCTTGAAGAACACTGCGAAATTACCCTTGAAGCCAACCCTGGTACAGTAGAAACAGGTCGCTTTAAAGATTACGTAAAAGCAGGCATTAACCGTATTTCTATCGGTGTGCAAAGCATGCAAAACGACAAGTTAAAAGCACTTGGTCGGATTCATGGCAGCGACGAGGCAAACTATGCTGCGCAACAAGCTAAAGAAGCCGGTTTAAATAGCTTTAATCTTGATTTAATGCATGGCTTACCTGGGCAAACCCTTGATGATGCTCTGAGTGATTTAAAACAAATAATAGCGCTCGATCCACCGCATATATCTTGGTATCAACTAACTATTGAACCCAATACTCAGTTTGCTTCAAAGCCCCCTACCTTGCCACAAGATGAAACACTGTGGGACATTCAAGAACAAGGGGTTGAGTTACTCGCGCAAGCAGGTTACGTGCAATACGAAATATCGGGCTATGCAAAACCGAGCTATCAATGCCAACATAACTTAAATTATTGGCGTTTTGGCGATTATCTCGGTATTGGTTGCGGCGCACATGGTAAGGTTACTGATGCAAATACAAGGCTTATAACGCGTACCGAAAAGGTTAAACATCCTCGCGGCTATATGGATTTAATTAAACCGTATATGTATAAAAGCTGGCATGTAGAGCAAGACGATTTAGCGTTTGAATTTTTTATGAATCGCTTTCGCCTTGTTGAGTCTTGCCCAATTAATGATTTTAATAAACTAACAACACTGCCGCTGCAAAGTCAGCAAAGTGCATTAAACCAAGCAATAAATAAAGGTTTATTGACTCAAACAGACAGCCATTGGCAGGTAACCTTAAAAGGTCATCGCTTTTTAAATGACCTGCTAGAATTGTTTGTGTAGCGCTAAGGCACTGCACAACAATATAAAACTAATAAATATAAATCACCCTAATGGGTTTCTAACAACAAAAGGGAAAACAATGCGTAAACTCACTTTTATTGCGGCCGCAGTAAGCGTTGCACTACTTGCTGGTTGCCAGCAAACAACACAACAATCTACTTCAGCCCCTATTGCACAAGCAGTTCAATCACAACAAAGTGAAATAGACAAAGCCAATGCATTTTTTGAAGATACATTTAACCGCGATGTAATGAGCAGCCCTGTATATCAAACATACATGGGGATTAAGCAAGATTACGATAAATGGGACGATGGCAGCGAAGAAAGAAAGCTTAAAGATTTAGCACAAACAAAAGCTGACCTAGTTGCATTAAAAGCAATTAATCGTGATTTATTAGATTATGCAACAAAAGTTAGCTACGACTTAAAAAAACAGGATCTTGAAAGCTCAATTGCTGACTTTAAATGGCGCTACCATAATTACCCTGTGAACCAAATGTTTGGTACGCATTCTATGATCCCTGCGTTTTTAATTAATCAGCACTCAATTAGTAATGTAAAAGAAGCTAAAGACTACATTTCACGCCTAAATGGTGTAACTGGTGTTATTGATCAGCTTATCGTTGATTTAACTGTACGTGCAGAAAAAGGCATCATAGCCCCTAAATTTGTATTCCCGCATGTTATTGATTCAAGCAAAAACATTATTCACGGTGCACCGTTTGAAAAAGGCGATGATTCTACATTGCTTGCTGACTTTAAACGAAAAGTAACAGCGCTTGAAATTGGCCAAGGCGAAAAAGACTCGTTAATCAGCGATGCATCAGATGCATTAAAATCGGCTGTTAAACCATCTTACTCTAAGCTAATTAATTACCTAGCGCAGCTTGAGAAACGTGCTGATGATCGCGATGGCGCATGGAAATTACCAGATGGCGAAGCGTTTTATAACAACGCACTTAAGCGCACTACAACAACAGATTTAACGGCTAAAGAAATTCATGCAATTGGTTTATCTGAAGTGACACGTATTCATGATGAAATGCGTGAAATTAAAGATAAAGTAGGCTTTAAAGGCGACTTAAAAGCGTTTATGCAGTTTATGAAAACTGACAAACAATTTTACTACCCTAATGATGCACAAGGTAAGCAACGCTACCTTGATGAAGCCACTGGACTTATTGATACAATGAAAACACGCTTAGATGAGTTATTCATTGTTAAACCAAAAGCTGATTTAAAAGTAAAAGCAGTTGAAGCATTCCGTGAAAAAGCAGCGGGCAAAGCATTTTACCAACAGCCAGCTCCAGATGGTTCACGCCCAGGTATTTACTACGCGAACCTCTATGACATGGAAGCTATGCCAACATATCAAATGGAAGCACTTGCTTACCACGAAGGTATTCCGGGTCACCACATGCAAATCGCTATTTCGCAAGAGCTAGAAGGCGTTCCTAAGTTCCGTAAATTTGGTGGTTACACAGCATATATTGAAGGTTGGGGTTTATACTCAGAGTTCATTCCTAAAGAAATGGGCATGTACTCAGACCCTTACTCAGATTTTGGTCGTCTTTCAATGGAGCTATGGCGCGCATGTCGTCTAGTGGTTGATACGGGTATTCACGCGATGAAGTGGACTCGTCAAGAAGGTATTGATTACTACGTAAATAACACGCCTAATGCAACATCTGACGGTGTTAAAATGGTTGAGCGTCACATTGTAATGCCTTCACAAGCAACGGCTTATAAAGTGGGTATGCTTAAGATTTTAGAGCTTCGTGAAGACGCTAAAAAGCAACTGGGTGATAAGTTTGATATTCGCCAGTTCCACGACGTAGTACTTAAAAATGGTCCTGTACCACTAAATGTACTAGAGAACTTTGTTAATGAATGGGTAGCAAGCAAAAAAGCTTAAAACCAATTTAAACAATTGCTTTAAATATGAAAGGTCGCATTTGCGGCCTTTTTTGTTTTATAGTAGTAAAAAAGATTTTTGGAAATAATAATGGATTTAAGCATACAACTACTTAATGCGCGTATTTCAAAGCAACAGTTAAATGAGCTCGATAACGACTTTAAGCAGTTAAGCCCTGCTCAGCAAACTTTGCAGCTTAACCATTTATATGACAGCGCCCAACGGTTGAGTGTTAAGTATGACTTTATGCAAAACATAGCAATCCGTATATTAAGTACTAATACAGCACCTTCTCCATTTATTAATCAACTCACTAATATTGACGCATTGAGCTTTTTTACCCCAGCGCTCAAACTCAATAAAGGCTTTTTAGTACAAGATACACAAGGAAATAACGTACTGCACAATGTGTTTAAGCATGCCGATGCGACAAAGCTGCCATTTAACTATGTGCGCTCTTTGATGTTGTTTGAATCAAATGATGAGTTAGCTAAAGCGCTGGCGCAGCCCAACTCTCATGGCTTAACACCGGTTGCCTGCTACATAGCCTATGCAAATAAACCTAGCACACCGGTAAAGCATGAATTTTCAGCTTTGTTAGCATTAATGGAAATAGAGCAAAAACAAAATCCTAACGCTAAACAGCAGCTTGCCAACGTAATAAAAGAGCAAAAAGTTAACGAGACCACAATTTTACTGAGCGCCGCTTACTTGCAACGCTCAACGGCGCAAGTTGCTCACTTAATCAAGGCGCTTTAATTCACTCACAACTTCTGTACGCACACTGTCTATGGCATGTGTAATAGATTGTGCAGCACTTTGGTGATCAACCATATTTGGCCAATTTGTTTGCCAGACCTTTTGT
The DNA here is from genome assembly GCF_015864495.1 of Pseudoalteromonas sp. SWYJZ98. Taxonomy (NCBI): domain Bacteria; kingdom Pseudomonadati; phylum Pseudomonadota; class Gammaproteobacteria; order Alteromonadales; family Pseudoalteromonadaceae; genus Pseudoalteromonas; species Pseudoalteromonas sp. SWYJZ98. The sequence goes on from NZ_JADYXA010000033.1 coordinate 9,838, forward strand.
AAGTCTTTTGTTTTTAAATGTACTTTATCAACGGCTAAGTAGCTTAAGTCATGAATTAAGTTAACTTTAACCCAGCCTTTTCTGGGGCTGCCATCTATTTTGTTATTATCGTAATGTGCCGCAAATACAATAAGCTCAAGCTCGGCTAGTTCTTGTAAGATTTGAAAGCTAGCAATGCGTGTATTGTTGTTATCTTCACTTGCCTCCATCCGCAATGCATTATAACTAAAGCCTATAAACGCAAATACTACGCTCGCTATAGCAGTGAAAAAATACGAACGGGGCGCCAGTACAAACTGACCATATTTAGACTCTGACATATTATTTCCTAGGGCCTGTTTATCTTTCGAGGTTAAATTTGCAGCAGTATGTTTGGTATTTAGGCAAGGCAGAGCCTATGCAGTGTGGTTATTTCCCATAAATAGGCGGTAACGTGGAATAAATGCCAAACATGCGCTGCCGAAGGGTTCTGCCTAGGGGCAATTTACTCTTTGTTGCCTACATGGATGTAGGTAAGGGGCGTGAGCAGGACGCGGAAGCTTAGCTCGGTTTTTACTTAGCCCGCTAGGTTACAAACCTCACGCCGCGATTAAATCGCACCTAAATTGAACAAATTTTAATTCTGAAAGGTCAACAGGCCCTAGTCATTTAAGTAATATTCAACACTGGTTACCACTCTTATATTTTTTATTTGCGGTGTGTTTGAATCTCGATTACTGATACTAAATTGCCCTTGGCGAGCTGTTTTTATTTTGCCTAATTTTGAATTAGAGTCTTTAGCAAATTTATTAGCGACTTCACGCGCTTTTTCAGTTGCTTCTTGCACCATCGCAGGCTTTACATCATTGAGGCCAGTAAAGATGTATTCAACTTTTGTTTCGTAGCTATCTTGCACTATTGCGATATCTTGTTTAGCAAGCTGGCTTACTTTACTCAGCGCGTTTTGCACTTTATCTGGCGCAGCAGAATAAACAATAATATTTGAGCGCACTATGTATCTAAATTGTTGATTTTCATTACTGTATTCACGTGCTTGCTTATCAATAACTGACTGGCTACCTATTGTTATTTCATCGTCGTCAAAACCATGGAGTTTTAAAAAAGCAGTTACCGCATCATTTTTTTTCTCAACTCGGCTTACTAATTTTTCAAGGTTATTGTCGGCATCACTAAATTGCAGAGGCCAAATTACCGTATCGGCTATTACTTCTCGCTCGGCCAATCCCTTAACCTGCACAGTACGTTCCATCCCTTTCACACTCAAAGCGGTACTTTTTAAAATAAACCCTAAGCTAATTAAGCCTATACTTAAACAAATAGCCGCTATAACAATGTAAAAACCGGGGTTTTTATTCACAATAATCTCCTTGATTGATATCAATAATAAGCATCGAGACGCTCGAAATAACACAGTAAACAGGGTACATTGAAACTATAAATAACGCAAAATTTAATCAGCCTAGGAAAAACCATGAGCCTTAAGCGTATAACCCAATTTTTTAACCCAAGCTCAGTGGCCGTTATTGGCGCCTCTAACATATCAACTCGGGCTGGTTTTGTGGTTATGCGCAACTTACTTCAAGGTGGCTTTAAAGGGCCGATAATGCCTGTTACTCCAAGCCATAGCGCAGTACATGGCGTACTTGCTTACCCTTCTATTGCTGACTTACCAAAAGTACCTGACCTTGCTGTTATTTGTACTAACAAAAACACCTTAATTGATATTATTGAGCAGCTTGGAGAGCTTGGCTGTAAAACAGCTATTGTTATTGCCGATGGGCTGTCTGGGGAGCAAAAAAGCGCGCTTAAAGCATGCGCTCAAGCCAAGCAAGTTACTTTGCTTGGACCCAACTGTTTAGGCTTGCTGATCCCTCATATTGGGTTAAATGCGAGCTTTTCACATACCGTGGCAAGCCCAGGTAAAATAGCATTTGTATCGCAATCAGCAGCAGTATGTTCAACCATTTTAGATTGGGCTAAAAACAAAGAAATTGGCTTTTCATATTTTGTATCAGTAGGCGATTGCCTTGATATAAACTTCAATGAGCTACTCGACTTTTTAGGTCGTGATGCTAAAACAAAAGCTATTTTACTCTACATAGATAACATTGAAGATATTCGTGGCTTTATATCAGCAGCAAGAGCCGCGGCCTTTAGTAAACCTGTAATTGCGATTAAAACAGGTAAAACAACTGCCGGCGCACTTGCAGCCGAAATTCACACCGGCGGAAAGCAAAGCTCTGACGCTGTTTACGATGCGTTATTTCAACGAGCGGGTATGCTGCGCGTAAATGACTTACGTGAACTGTTTGCAGCGACACAAACACTCGCCATGCATCCAAAATTATTAAAAGTAGAACAACTGACAATTTTAACTAATGGTGGCGGCCCAGGTGTTATGGCCGTTGATGAGCTAATTCAAAGCTCCGGTAAATTAGCAGAACTAAGCATTGAAACCCGAAATGCGCTAAATAAAGTCATTCCGCAATCAGAAACCACCTCAAACCCTGTGGATATTTTTGGCGACTCAGCACCTGCGCGTTATAAGCAAGCATTAGAAATTTTACTGCACGCAAAAGAAGTTAAAAACTTACTGATTATCCATACTCCCTCAGCGCTTGCGCCCAGCGAAGACTACGCCAACATTATTGTAGAAACCTTACAAACATTACCTAAAATGGCGCGCCCTTACGTTATAACTAACTTTATGGGTGAAGACGCATCTTACGCTGCCAGAAAAGTGTGCTCTAACAACGCAATACCTACTTATAGAACACCCGAAGGGGCTGTTGGCGCATTTATGCACTTGGTAACGTATCGTCGTAACCAAAAGCATTTAACGCAAACACCTGAGTCGAACACTGATGACGCTAAAATAAATAAGGTGGCAGCTAGAACCCTTATTAATGAGTTTTTAGATGATGGACAAAGCTACTTACCTACTCATCAGGCAAGCCAAGTATTAAACCACTATGGTATTAAATGCATTCAAACTGAAGTGGCTTACACCCCAACAGAAGCCAAAGAGCAAGCCATTGAGCTTGGTTTTCCAGTCGCGTTAAAACTTATTAGCCCAAGTATTGCTTCGAAGTCTGAAGTAGGTGGTGTGGTACTTAACTTAAACGACGCCAACGAGGTTGAACAAACTGCTTTTGCGATGCTTATCCGTATTAAAAACACTTATCCGGATGCTGTTATTGAAGGGTTTTCATTACAAAAAATGGCGCCGCGAGCAGGCGCAAATGAGCTGCGAATTGCAATTAAAACCGAGCCTAATTTTGGCCCAGTTATATTATTAGGTGAAGCAGGCACCGGCCTTGAATATGCACAAGCCGCCGTTGCTCTGCCTCCACTGAATATGAACTTGGCAAAGTATTTAATTGCCGCAGCGCACGACAAAGGCGTATTAAAGGAGCGCATACTCCCCGAAAAAGTTGATAAGTATCGTTTATGTGCACTGCTAACGCGTATTTCTCAGTTAGTTATTGATCAACCCGATATAAGCTCAATGGAACTAAATCCTATACTTGCCAGCAATGGGCAGTTTTTAGTGCTCGATGCCACTATGACACTTAACCGCTATCAAGCTCAGAGCAATCGTAAGCGCTTATCTATTCGTCCCTACCCTATTGACCTTGTTGAAGTGGTAACACTTAAAAATAACACTCAAGCTACGCTCAGACCGATAAAACCGGAAGATGAACAAGCTCATAAAGTATTTGACGAGTCACTTAACAAAGAAGACAGATATAAACGCTTTTTTGGCGAGCTTCCACAGTTTAACCACGATCAACTCGCTAAAATGACGCAAATTGATTACGACCGTGAAATGGCGTTTATTGTGTGCCAACGCTTTGAAGGTAAAACCCGTACACTGGGTGTGTCTCGCGTCATTATGGACCCCGACAACCTACATGCTGAGTTTGCTATTGTAGTACGCTCAGACTGCCAAGGCTTAGGGCTTGGTCGTATACTAATGAGCGCTGCAATTAATCACTGCAAACGCCAAGGTGTAGAGTCGATTGAAGGCATAACCTTACCAGAGAATACAGGGATGATTGAACTTGCCCGTAAGCTAGGTTTTAAAATTAGTCGCGACTTTGAAGAAGGAAGTATTAACATGGTACTTAAACTTAAATAATGAATGATCCGCAAACTTTACGCCAAAAAATGGCTTGCCTGTTTGAAGGTACAGGTCAATATCAACGTTCAGGGCATATTCTTGATATTGCACTCATTAGCTTAATAATGATTAACGTTGTAGCCATTGTTATTGAGTCAATCCCAAGTGTGGCAGAGCAGTATTACTACGAATTCTTAGTTTTAGAAATTATATCGGTCGCTATTTTTGCTATTGAATACTTAGCCAGGCTTTGGGCCTGTGTAGATAAAACACAATATGCAGCAATGGAAGGCTCAAACAGTAAACGCAGATTAAAGTATTTTTTATCACCACTTGCGTTAATCGACTTAATAGCGATTTTGCCAAGCTTAATGATGTTTTTATTTCCTCTCGATTTACGTTTTTTACGCATACTCAGATTATTAAGAGTATTTAAACTCACTCGCTACTCACGCGCCATGCAGCTACTTTTAAAAGCCTTTAACGATGAAGGTAGTTCATTAATGGCTGCTTTTTTTATTATGGCCGTCGTGCTTATTTTAGCTTCATGCGGAATTTACTTAATTGAGCACGACATACAACCCGATAAATTTGGCTCTATTCCTGCGGCTATGTGGTGGGCAATGGCAACACTAACAACCGTTGGTTATGGCGATGTAGTACCTATAACGCCATTGGGTAAGTTTTTCGGTGGTGTTATCACGCTACTGAGCATGGGTATGGTCGCTATTCCTACCGGGTTACTCGCGTCTAGTTTTTCAGAACAGATACGTAAACGCCGTCAGTTTTTTGAAGACGCTGTGCACGAGTCAATTCAAGATGGCACACTTAATGACACCCAACAAGTACACCTAGAAGAGCTACGCCATAAGCTAGGCTTGAGTAAACTTGAAGCTAATAAGGCCATTAAAACGCAGTTAAATGAGCATAACAGCCATTTGTTTTGCAGACACTGCGGTAAAAGACCCTAAATCCGTGCGACTATTCTCAATTGAATATATCACTCCAATCGCGATTAATAAGCGCGAGTACTTCGGTATTAGGTACCGGTTTACTAAATAAATACCCTTGGAAATGCTTGCACCCTCTCGCCTTTAAAAAAGCAAGTTGATGCGAGCTTTCTACGCCTTCAGCTACACACTCTTTGCCTAAACTATCTGCAAGCGCGAGTGTTGATTGGATAATGGCCTCATCATCAGAGTCTATGCCTATGTCTTGTACAAAGCTTCTATCTATTTTGAGTACATCAATAGGAAAACGTTTTAAATAGGTAAGCGATGCGTAACCTGTACCAAAATCATCCATGTACAATCTACAACCCAACTTTTTAAGTTGTTCCATGCTGTGCAGCGCTTCTTTTGAATCACGCATTAATATTGACTCGGTTATTTCAAAAACAATAGCCTCAGGTGATACACCTGAATTATTTAACGCTTTTTTAATTTCAGGTACGAGTTCTTTAAACTCAAAATCTAGTGCTGATAAGTTAATAGATAAATACAGGTTAGGTGAGGCTTTTCGCCACTCTTTTAACTCCAATAAAGCGCGCGCAAAGGTCTGCAGCATAATTTTTGTAATTAAGCCTATCCCCTCTGCAGCCAGCGAAAACTCTTGAGTTTGTACTAGTTTATTTTCGGGCCAACGCAGCAGCACTTCAAAGCCTTCTGTTTTTTGGCTCTTAGCATTAATAATAGGCTGATAGTAATTACAAAACTCTTCTTCTCGATACGCTCTAGTAAGCTGAGATTCAAGATGCAGCGCTCTTTGAACATGCTGGTTCATCTCTTGCTTATAAAACTGGTAGCGCCCTTCTAAAGAGTCTTTTGCATGATATAACGCTATGCTCGCAGCTTTTAAAAGTGCGGGGCCTTGCTCTGCGTCATCTGGCGATATCGACACACCAATACTTAAATTAACGTTTACAACTTGACCATTAATCGCAATATTTTGATTCACGCAATCCATCAACTTAGTGCATATTATAAGTACTTGCTCTATCTGATGAATATCTTCTACTAACACAACAAACTCATCGCCACCAAATCGCGCAACACTATCCGATGGTCGCAAGGAGCACTTTAAGCGCTCAGCAACTTCTTTAATTAGCTCATCAGCCGCTTCGTGCCCTAATGAGTCATTAAAGTATTTAAAACGTTTAATATTGATATGTAACAAAGCCACTTTGCATCCATGCAGTTTTGCTTGTTCAAGGGCGTGTTCAACGCGGTCATTAAATAATGTACGATTTGGCAGCCCAGTTAAGGCATCGTAGTTGGCCAATAGGTGCAGCTCGTTTTCAGCTGATTTTTGTGCGTTTATATCGGTTAAAATAATGACATAACTATTAAGGCGCTGCTCGTTATCGGCCACTGCACTTATTTTCACAAGTACATGACGCGATTCACCATTAGCTAAAACCACACTGTCTTCGCACGAAAAATGCTCCCCAACAGATAGCTTTTGCATAATGCGTAAATAATCAAAACGATTGCTGCGCGATATACCTAAATTTAAAGTCCGGCTAGATAACGACTCAGCGGAGAAGTTAAAGGCGGTTTGCAGTGATTTATTAGAAGCCCGAATATTTAAGTTTTTATCGAGTATAAACACCCAATCACGTGTTTGCTCAAATGCTGCCGTAAATAGTAAAGCGTGTTCTTCAAACACCATCTCACGGGTCATATTTGTATAAGTACCCGCTACTTTTTGTGGAGTTTTATCATCCCACTCAACTACTTTTCCAAAGTCCTTATACCAGCGCCAATAGCCTTTTGCATGGCGCAGGCGGTAGGTACAATTAAAGTAACCTTTATCGGTAGATAAAAACTCAAGCCACTCTAAGCGAAATAGCTGTTTGTCCTGCGGATGAATTTTAGATAAATATTCATCAAGGCTTACGGTTTCATTTTCGTAGCCTAACTCACTCGCTAAGCGAGGTTGGTAAATACTTGGATTGCTTGATTCCCAATCCCAAACACCCGATTCGCTGCCTTCAAGCGCTAGCTTTAGACGGGCTTCGCTTTCTTTACTTTCTTTATTTGCTGCCAATAAAATACGCTGAATTTTATTACGGCGCATAACCCACATAGCAACAAAACCAATAAACAGCATGGCGTAAAGCACCATAAAATAAGGTGCACGCCAAAGCGGATACTTTACTTTTATTTTTAAAATAGCAGGCGAGGTATATTCGCCAGTCAGGGGGTCTTTAGCCCAAACTTTTAATTGGTAATTACCTGGATTCAATTTTGGAAACAATACGCGGTTGTTATTTCGAGTATAACTTTTTTGTCCGTTATCGAGTTGATACTCATAAATAATGCGTTCTTGATTACTAAATGCCATGGCAGAAAATGCCACTTCAAGCCCAATATCATCATGATTTAACACAACTTCGTTGAGCGGCTGTTTTAAATCAAGCGATAGATCTCGTGACATTAAATCAACTCGCGTAATATTTACGTGATCAATAAGTGACTGGTAATTTTGGTTTTCCATTGGGTGAAAATAAGTAAAACCTTTTAAGCTACCATACGCAATATGGCCATCTTTAAGCTGTGCCATGGCGTTACTATTAAACTCAGCAGAGAGTAGCCCTTCAGATGTAGAAAATTGTTGAAAATGAAGTGTTTCTGGGTTTAATCGCCAAATGCCTTTATGGCTACTCATCCAGATCATGCCATCATCATCTAGCACCATATCGTAAAGCAATGTGCCTAATTTATTCTTCTCTAGATCGATTGTATGTACTAATTGATAAGTAGACGCATCAAGGCCTATCAAGCCAAAATTAGAAAGTGATATCCACAATATATTGTTGTTATCAATTAAATAAGAAAGCACGCTAATGGCTACGTTTTCGTGCTGCTTTGGCACTTTGTAAATCATTTTAAGTGCTAAATCACTTGGGTTTACTTGATATAAAATTCCAGCATTAAAAAATAGTGGCGAGTCTGGCTTATTGCTCAACGCGGGTAAAAAGCCATGAGCTAAAAAGGGTTCAAACTGGTCGAGCTGGCCACCCAGACGCGTTATTACTTGAGAATCTATATTGTATATAAATACCCCATGATCTGAGTGCACAAAGTATAGATCTCCATTTGGCATTAGTGTAACGCCATGCACTCTACCAGTAATCAACTCTTGATCAGCAGGGTTATGCACTTTAGGTTCGCTAACTTGATGCGTTACAGGGTCAAAAATAAATAAACCACGGTTTGTATAAAGCCATAAATTATCTTTATAGGGCGTTATTTCATATACGGTAAACTCAGTGTTGAGTAAGTCGACTTTGTAGTCTTTTAAATAAGCTTTACCAATATTTGTTTTTAAATCAACCTCGGTAATACCGTTATGCGTTGCAAGCCAAAGCTTATCTTTATATTCGGTAATCCCCCAGATAGAGTGATGTGATAAACCATCCCCCCCGAGCAAAGTGCCATCGACATTATTAAAATGATAGCTGTCGTGAGATAAGTAAAACGCTCCATCAGTCTTAGTCGCAACCCATGTACCACCCGATTTATCTTTAGCCATATCAATAATACTGGTATCGGCAAGTGTGTACTTACTTTTGGCTATTCGAGTATTTTTAATCATCTCTTTTGTGTTTAAATCAAATTTAAACAAGCCTTTGTCGGTAGCTAAATCTATTGTTCCGTGTTCGTTTACTATGCTCCAAACATTTAAGTCACTTAGTAATACTTTACTTTTAAAAGGTAAATCTGGGCGTTCAAACATTTTTGATAAGTTACTAATATCAACTTCGTATAAGCCTTGTACCGCCCCTACTAACAACTGTTTATTTTCACCTAATGCGAACGACTTAACATTATTTTGGTAAATATGTTCAGCTTCACCTTTTAAGTGCTGTAGGGGTCTAACTTGCTCTGTTGCAATATCAAATACGTATGCACCATGGCTTGTACCTATAAATATATAACCATTGTAGGCAAACAGCTTTCTCACAAGGGTATTTTTATATTTAGCAGGCAGCTCAAAAATAGTTGTTATTTTTCCGGTTGCGATATCAAGCTTTGCAAAATCGCGGCCTCGCCCAATCCAAAGCGTTTTTTTATCAACGGCCACCATACTAAAAACAGACTGATTGATAATTTCTTCTTCACTGGTAGGTTTTTCAAGGAATTGCTGATATGAATCTGTTACGGGGTCGTACCTAAATAGGCCTGCAAGTAAAGAGGCTATCCAAATGTGCCCTTGAGGGTCTTGGTAAATACGATCGATGATCGCCTCTTCTAATTCACCATTAGGTCCATTTATTGGAATAACTTGATAGCCATCATAACGATTGAGCCCAGCCTCTGTCGAAAGCCACAGGTAACCGTTAGTGTCTATAAGCATAGTATTAACGTAGCTTTGTGATAAACCTTCGCTAGGAGATAAACGTTTTACTTGTGCCTCTACTTGGCAACTTAGAATAGTTATTAAAACTACAAAGCAACTAATTATCCCATTAACGCATTTACTCATGCTTATTCCATATTATTATTTATTATTATGGGTACTCTAGAGCGACTATATTTCGATGTTTGTAAGTATCAAAAAGTACTTGTAAAGCAAGAGTATATGTTAACACCTGGTTAAAACCAATAGCGCGATATAAATCAGCTACGTTTTCATATGCGAAGGTCTTTATCTCTCTATTTTGGGACTTCAAGAGTGTGGATAACAATTGTTTTGCAATCCCTTTACCGCGATGTTCCAGCGCAACAAACATGGTAGATAAAAATAAAAACTCTGTTTTATCTTGTAATCTACATGCTGCCACTATTTCATTATTATAGTAAGTAACCCATACCTTATCTTGTTTATTAGCACGCCCTCTTACGCTGTGCTTTTTATAAAATTTATTCACTAGTGGGGTTTTTAGTTCATTTAACACTTCAACTTTATACATTTTTATATCGATATTTAGCTAAGCATTAGCGCTAAATACTGTTCAAATTTTTGTTTCAAAACCATTTGCTCTGCCATTGGGCGGCTATGGATTGTGTTGTAAACTTGCTCTCTCGTTTTTTTGTTACGCTTAATTTGATACGCCCAAAAAGACGCTTCATAATCTAACTGAATTTGATATTTTTCTTCACGTGGTAATAGGCACAAATTAAAACTCACAATACTTCCTCATTCGCTTTTAAGATTATTTGATTCCCCCTCTAAACTGGGCAAGAGGTAATCTACTTGTTATTATACGCGTCTTATTTTATTTATTTCTGTAGTAATTGGAACCGATAATGAACAGACGTTTTAGTATCTTGTTATTATTGGTAAATTTATTTTTTATTGCACCTTGTTTTAGCCATCAATACAACCTTACTTTTAACCGTCCGCAAAGCACACCTCAAGCTGATTATGCCTTAGAGCTTTTAAAATTAGCATACGCAGATATAGGTTTTAAAATAAATATAATCGATTTTAACCATCAAAATGCTTTGCTCGCTGCAAATAATGGCGTACTTGATGGGCAGTTAGGAAGAGATGCAAGCATTGAAAAAAATTACGAAAACTTAATTAGAGTTGATTATGAGCTATTTAAGTTTGACTTAGTATTATATAAAAACTGTTTGCCTAGCCGTTTAGAGCAGCTCGATAGTGTCGCAATTATTGACGGTTACCCTGTGCAAGAACATTATTTAGCAAACACACAGTTTGCAGGAAATATTATTAAAGTTAAAAGCATTAATACCCAACTCAATTTGCTTGCTCAGCAGAAAGTACAAGGGGCTTTAATGATTAACTTTATAATGCAAAACAATGATCTCCCGTCACCTCAAGGCTGTTTTGTAAAAGAAGTATTGAGTACTCATCCGCTTTATCATTATTTAAATAAGCGTAATAAAAACTTAGTAGAAAAGCTTAAAATGTCATTAATTAACTTAACTAACAATGGCACTGTGTACGCACTAAGAGCCAAATATGGATTGAGCTTTTAAAAGTCGAACCCTTGCTGCTGCGCCTGCGTGCTTGGCACTGCATTTTGCTGTTTTTTTTGTAGGTAGCGCTTGTAGCGCTGCTGGCACAAACTAAGCACCTTCTTTTTTTGGTCGTTCGATAAGGTATTCCACGAAAAGCGTTCATCCCGACTACGATAACACCCTTTGCAATACCCTCTGTTATTAACTAAGCAAATACTTTTGCAAGGACTTGGAATATCAAATATTTCAATTTGTTGCATGTATATGTACCGCCCAGTTGAAGAGGAGGTATTAGTATAGCGTTATTTTTGAGCAAAAAAAAAGCAGCAATTTAATTGCTGCTTAGTTTTGTTGAGCTGGGATTATTAATACTCACAGCTATTGGTATTTATCTCTGTTTTACGGTGAAATGGCTTAGCGTACATGGCCAGCACTAACGGTTTTAACTCTTCTGGTACACAAGCTAAACGCTTCTCAAACGTCGCTGTATCTGGAGAGTCTATTACCGCCTCTTTACAGCCACCAGCAATGTAATTACCTGGGTGCAAATAAAACGAATCTACAATTTGCCTATCAATTGTTTTAGCAAGCTCTTCAGCACTATCACATTTAGATTCGATTGGCTGTCCAAATGCTAAATGCACATGCCCTTTAGCTGAACTAAAACCTTCAACAATACTGGCAATATCTTCACCCGCTGACTTAATATATTCACCATGATGCTGTTTATGATAAAGCTCTTTAGCCTTAGCAATTGCACACGGTTCATATTGATAAGAAATAGAAACAGGCACTATTTTTAACTCTTTAATATAATCGCCAAATTCTTTCTTTTGTTTACGTCCATTTAATTGCAACATTTTTAAAAGGGCAGGATCTGTTTGATCAAAACCGTCTTTTGCACGCCCTTCTTTTTGTGCAATCCAAATAGAATTTCCACCGATTAAAGAGTCATAGATATATGACGATAACTGGGTTAATGCTTTTAACATTTCTTTTGGTGCTTTAGCAGAGCGCTTAACAATAAAACTTTTATTTAAACGCATAAGCTCCGTAATGTAAGGTATTTGCAATAAATTATCGCCAATAGCAATACGCACTGTTTTCATTTTATGCTGATATAAACCCCAATTAACTAATGCAGGATCAAGCACTATGTCTCTGTGGTTTGAAATAAATAAATAAGCCTGATTAGCGTCTAACTGATCTAGCCCAGAAAAGGTAACTTTTGATGTGGTGCGCTTCACTAGTTTATCTAAGTATTGCGCCACTTCATTTTGCACATCTTCAACGGTGCTTACTTTGCCCCATTTTTTGCGTAACTGACTTCTTACCATTGGACGCGCAATAAAAGGCACTGCCGATAAAAAGCGCGGTAAATTATACTTTGCTATTACATCAATAAACGCATCATCGTTAATCAAACGTGTAAGCGACGCCGCAACTTCGTCGTCGTTGTATGGGCGTATATCTGCGTATTTATCTTCTAATTCACTCATTACTACATCTACAATGTTAAAAAACGGCACGCTAAAGCGCACCGTTTATGTCTATATCCGATTATAACTCAGCCAATCTAAAATGCGAAATAACCAAAAAAGCGATTTTTATTTTTAGCAACTTGCTTTAATGCCGAGTTTAATTACCTTCTATGACCATAGGCTTGCTTATTAGTGCAATAAAACTGATCAGTCTAGCAAAATACCATGTTCTCAATCTGCTAGTGGGCAGACCACTACTACATAGCCCTCTAATCATTTGGTAGTAATACCATTAACAAAGCCTTTCTTTCGTAGTACCTTAAGCCCATATTTTAGATTTTTGATGGATCGTAAGCCTCTTTTTTACGATTTTAACTCTTTCAGATCCACTTATTTTAGGGCTCATAATGAACATTACTATTCTTGATAACGCAACGTTAGCTAAAACATCTCTTTCGTGTATAGAACAACTTGGTAAATTAACGACTTATGAACTTACCAGCCCAGAGCAAGTTATTGAGCATTGCCAAGGCGCTGATGTATTAATCACTAATAAAGCAGTTTTGAGTCGCGATACGATTAGTCAGCTAACACAGCTGAAATTAATTTGCGTAAGTGCAACCGGTACTAATAATGTTGATTTAGAAGCCGCTAAAGAATTTGGTATTGCCGTCACTAATGTAGCTGGCTACTCAACACCTTCTGTTGTTCAACATACATTTTCTTTAATTACTAACTTACTGGGTAACACCCACCGCTATCAGGCAGATTGCCAGCAGGGCGCGTGGCAAAAAAGTGAAATGTTTTGTATTCTTGATTACAGCTTTAACGACTTACAGGGTAAAACATTTGCCATTATAGGCGGCGGTACACTAGGCAAAGGCGTTGCTAAAGTGGCTGAGGCATTTGGCGCTAATGTCATTGTTGCAGAGCGTAAAGGGGTTAAATGTCGTGATGGTCGTACGCCTTTTGAAGATGTCATTAAAACAGCCGATATAATCAGCATACACTGCCCGCTTACAGATGAAACACGTGATTTAATTGCACTTAATGAGCTTAAAATGATGAAGCCAAGCGCTATAATTATTAATACGGCACGTGGTGGTATTATTAACGAAGCCGACTTAGCAACAGCGCTTGAGCAAAACCTAATTGCCGGTGCGGGCGTTGATGTACTCACTAAAGAACCTGCTGAAGCTTCAAACCCACTTGCTAGTTACACAGGCAATAACTTATTGCTTACTCCACATATTGCATGGGCAAGTACTGAATCTATTGTGCGTCTAATTAATGAAGTAAGTTTAAATATTGCTGCATTTACTAAAGGTGAATCACGCAACCGCTTGGTTTAGCCATTTTATTGTAGTAATCAAATAAGCTAAAAAATGGCTGTTTTTACTAATATATTTAATATTTTATTAGATAAAAACAGCTTAACTCACTTAACAAACTGATTCATAACAACTTATCAATATGGTCTACTCTTTGCTTTAATACAGTTAATAACCAATTAAAAATCTTATTAAGGTAAATAAAAATGAAAAAATCACTTTTAGCAGCCGCTTTAATCGCTCCATTTTTAACAGGCTGTGTTATTGCCGTGTCAGATGGCGAAGCTGAGACTCATTGGGCAGGGAAAACTCATCAAGCTGGCAAGCACAGCATAAAAATAATCGTGAAGTGATATCAGAGCTAAAAATGGATAGCAGCTACCAGTCTGTTTTAACGCAATTAAAAACGCCTAATTTCACTGAGCTATTAAAAAAAGATGACGATGTATACCAAGTACTTTTTTATGTAACGCATAGCAAGCATTCAGATTCAAAAACAACAAAAGATGAATGTACGCCACTAGTATTTAAAAATGATAAGTTAGTGGGCATTGGTGACACCGCTTTAGGTATGATCACGCAGTAACCAATAAAAAATGTTTGATACAAAAACGCCAATATATGAATATTGGCGTTTTTTGTATATTAAGTTTTTAGCGTGCGACTATTCTATCTCGCCCTGCATCTTTAGCGGCATATAAGCCTAAATCGGCCTCTTCTAATAATGCTTGCTCAGCATATACTTTACCACTTTGTGTAGTGGCAATACCTATACTTATAGTGATGTGGTCTGCATTTAATGAAGCTTTATGTTCTATATTCAAAGCATTTACAGCATTGCGTAATTTATTAGCAAACTCCATAGCTTCATGCTTATCAATTCCTGGTAGCACAGCAGCAAATTCTTCTCCGCCATAACGAGCAATAAAGTCACTGCCACGTTCACATTGAGCCGCAAGTGCTTGCGCAACATTCTTTAAACACTCATCGCCAGCACGGTGTCCGTAGCAATCGTTGTAACGTTTAAAGTGGTCTATATCCATAAGTAACACCGATAGCGGTGTTCCACTTCGCTTGCTGCGGCGCCATTCTCGAGATAAGTTTTCATCAAGGTAGCGTCTATTTGGTATTTCAGTTAAGCCATCTATCGAAGCTAGCATTTCTAGCAAATCATTTTTTTGCTTTATGAGGAGTTGGTTGCGCACTCTAACGCGAACAATAGAAGGACTAAATGGCTTGGTTATGTAGTCCATTGCACCGAGCTCTAAGCCCTTTGCTTCATCATCATGGCTACGATTGGCTGATATAAATATAATAGGAATAGACTGAGTTATTGGGTTTTCTTTAAGCTCCACAAGTACTTGATAGCCGTCAATTCCAGGCATAATTACATCAAGGATTATTAAATCAACTTGCGCTGTTTTTACAAAGGTCAGTGCTTTTTCACCACTTTCAACCAAGAACACGTCGTGTTCTGCTTTAAGTGTTTTTTCAAGTACTAATCTGTTGATTGGATCATCATCCACAATAAGTACTTTAGCTCTTTTCGACATCCCTAACCCCTAGCCCTTTTATAAAAACAATTACCTGTTCTAGCTGTATGATAAGCTCTTGTAGTGTTATTTCAATAGGCTTATTAGTTGTTTTAAGCGTTCTTTCACACAATAAAGCACAATGTGATAATCGTCTAAAACCTAAATTACCTGCTACACCCTTGATACTATGCACTAAACGTACCAAATCATCCTTATTGGTTGTTTCTTCTAGTTGCGATAGCTGGGTTTCACACAAGCTAGCAAACTTATCAATCATCGTATTAAGTAGTTTTTCATCCATACTAAACTGCGTTAAAGCAAATGATTTTTCAAAAAAACTTGGTTTAACTAAGTTTAAATCAGCAATTGCATCAATAAGTACTTTAGCAACAACCGGTTTAGTTAAATGTTTATTCATGCCGCACTTTAAAGAACGCTCTACATCAGCAGGCTCGCAATGAGCCGTTAAAGCAAAAATAGGCAGTTGCTTTGCGTCAAACTGTTGACGAATCAAAGCGGTTGCTTGACAGCCATCTATTTTCGGCATTTGCACATCCATCAATATTAAGTCAGGCTTTAAAACTTGCAATAATTCCATACCAATTGATGCGCTTAAAGCCGTAACAACATTTACGTTTGCTTGGCGCAGAACACTGCTAATTATTTCTAAGTTAAGCTGATTATCATCAATTGCTAATACAAGTAGACCCGATATATCAGCTTTACTTTCAGTTGCACTGTGAACTGCGGCACTTGTATTAACTATAGGCTTTTGCTGAGAGTTCAAACTAAATAGCCTTTGCCCTAATGCCGATGCTTTAACGTGATGCGCAGCTAAGTGCTCGCTTGTCGGTAAATTAAGTGTGTGCTGATGATTAATAATAATTACCGATGTTTCTTTAGCTGATAACGAATCATTAATCGCTTCAACATTTAAAAGTGCAGGTAAGTCAGCTGCATCAATTATTATTTTTTGAGTATTAGAGAGCTTAATTGGGTATTTTAGTACTTCATCTAAATTAATATTAGCAAGTTCGTTATATGCATTTGTCACCTGCTTAAGCTCTTTACTTTGATCAGATAAAATAGCCAATGTATTAGTCGGTAACACTGTGTTTTTAGTGGTATCAACTAAAAAGCTAATACTGAAATAAAATTCGCTGCCGTGGCCTTTTTTACTCTTTAAAGCAATCTCCCCACCCATTAACGATACTGCATGTTTAACAATAGCTAAACCTAGCCCAACCCCTTGGTGTATGCGGGTTGAAGATTCATCACCTTGAGTAAAAGCGTCGAATAAGCGACTTTGATCGGCTTCATCTATACCCATGCCAGTATCAATTACTTTAAAGCAAATATGCTGTTGCTCTAGGCTATCGCTTTCAATAAGTTCCATTTTTAAAGTAATGGAACCTGTTTTTGTAAACTTAACGGCATTAGTTAATAAGTTACCTAATATTTGCTGCAAACGTATACTGTCGCATATCAAATCAGGTGCTATTAGCGGGTCAATATCAATAAAAAACTCAATACCTTTTCCTTCGCACAATGGAGCCGTTAAGCTTTCACAAATATCTACCAGCTCAACCATGCTAAAAGATGCTTGTTTTAAATCGGTTTGCGAACCTTCAATACGTGCAAAATCAAGCATTCTATTAAGCATTAATAACAAGCTTTGTGCTGCATGCTTAGCTTGATCCGTTTGTTGTAATTGCTTTTGCGTTAAGCCTTGCTCAATTAACATATCAAGCAACCCTAAAACAGCGTTCAAAGGGGTACGTATTTCATGACTTAAATTGGCTATAAAGCGGCTTTTAGCTAAGGTTGCTCGTTCAGCATCTAGTTTTGATTTAGTTAAGGCACTTACATCCTGAATGTGTATAACATAATAAGCTGGATCGCGGTTTTCATCCCAGACAAGCGATACACTTAGTTGCAACCAGCTTGTTAAACCCCCTTGAGCAAGCGTTAAATGGTATACGCGTTTTTTGTCATCTAGCAATTGCGCTAATGTGCTTTTTATTTGCTGCCATTGGGAGTCATCAAATAATGCTTTCAACTGCTCCCCAACTAGTACTGGCTGATCAGAAAACTGCTTTCTTGCTGCTTTATTAACTTGTAATATTGTGTGTTCAAGCGAGAGTAAAACCACGCAGTTAGCCGCAAATTCAATTGCACTTCTAAATTTAGATTCAGATGATTTTAAGGCCAATAATGTTTGTTGCTGCTCGGTAATATCGCGGCCAATACCCATGGTTCCTAACAGGTGTTGGTGCTCGTTATAAAAAGGTGCAATAGTAAGTTGATACGATTTTGTATCGGTTTCTATTCGCTGTTCAACACTATTTCTATTTTGTAATACTTGTTTTTCAAGCGCATTTATTTGCTGATCATTGTCACCTAAATCATCCACATATTTACCAACTAATGCAGTTTGATCTTTACCGATATACGCCTCAAATGCTTTATTGCATCCTAAGAATGATCCATCAATGTTTTTAAAGTAAATAAGATCTGGCACACTGTTTAGCATAGTGTTGAGTAAAGCTAAGTGGCGCTCTTTCGCTTCGTAACTGCGGCTTAGTTTTTCTGATTGCAGCTGAACTTGGTCGTCCAGAGCTTTATTTGCACTTTGTAATGAATCAACTAACTGTTTGTTTTTAGTAAATACACGCTTCACTTTAGAAAACCAAGGTTGCCAGCTCAATGGTACTTTGTAATTTAGCTGCTCTTGGGGTTGTGTACCGTTACTCTCAAGGTATGACATTAAGTGAGTCATCGGCTTTATAAAAATACGCTGACTTAACCAAAAAAACACGCCAAACATAATACTTAAAAATAGCGTTAAAAATGTAAACTCTAGTAATATCTCATACTTAATTGAGCTTATTAATTGGGGTTTGTGCTCGTAAAATGCTGCGTGAATAGGTAACTCATCCATAGGCTGCATAAAGTAATTACTATCACTAGTTAATACTGTTTTTTGACTCTGATGATCGGCCAAGTCTGGCCAATAATTTTTTAACGCAGTTGCTTGCTCTATTATCTGTTTAGAGCTGGCGATAATTTGATGCGATTGGTTCATAAAAACGTATTCACCACTGTTTGGTGACACCTTTTTTAACCATCCAGAAATTGCTTGAACATCATAAATTAAAATAATGTACTCGGCTGAGCCTGTGCTTCGTTGTCGACCAATAGCAAAATACGAATTGTCATTCACTTTAACAATAGGACTTGAAGTAAGTTTGTTTTGCGAAAATTTTGGCTTAAATTTTCCATTTAGAATTTCAGTAAGCATTAAACTTTGGCTTTTGTTGTGCCTGCTTACATAAGCAAAACCATTATCATCAACATACGCTACAGCAGATAACGACTGCATCAACGCAAGCGTTGTATTAAACGAAGGCCCTAATGTAATAGCCTGCTGCCACTGCATTAATGCCTTAGCTGATAACGCAAACTCACCTTTACCTACAATTTCCGTACTTTGATCAATAAAATGACGATAATAGTAACCATCATATTGATTTATGCCTTCGAGCAAATCTTGGTTTATTTTGGGATAAGTCGCTTGCTCGTATAAGTTAAACATGGTGGTAAGTAGATTACTCACCGAGTCCATCCCGTGAGTAACCTGTGCTGAAACATTTGTAAAATCAGCTTGGCGTTTTTCAACCGTCCGCTCAAGCTTTATATTATATAAGTGCAAGCACAGTAAAAAAGCGACAATCAATGGCACTAACAGCGCAATAAATAATGAACGATAATAATGCTTCAGAGGTAAAAAATTCAATGTACTGCCTGCCATTTGGCTCGAAAATCAATCGATAGACTATCGAGCCAATTTGTTAAGCGCAAGTTATAAATTTTCTTCTGCAAATGACGCTAAGCGACTACGCACAACACCGTTGAGGTTTATTGTTGCGCTGCCTTCAAAGTTTTTAAAGCGCTCTACTATGTACGTCAAGCCCGATGTTACTGGCGTTAAATAGTTACTATCAATTTGCGCCAAGTTACCTGTACAAATTAATTTAGTACCTTCGCCGCAGCGAGTAATAATCGTCTTAAGCTGAGATGCCGTTAAATTTTGGCTCTCATCTAAAATTACCACCGCATTTTGAATGCTACGCCCGCGCATAAAGTTAACCGATTTAAACTGTACATTAGCCTTCTCCATTATGTAATTTCGACTCGATATTGGATTTTCGTCGCCTTTGTGCAATACCTCCAGCGTATCAGTGATAGCTGCAAGCCATGGCGCCATTTTTTCCTCCTCCGTGCCTGGTAAAAAGCCTATAGACTCTGCTATTTCTGGCGTATTACGGGTAACTATTACTTTATCGTAAATACCTTTTTCGATGACCATTTCAAGGGCGCTGGCAAGTGCTAACAAGGTTTTACCACACCCTGCTGGTCCTGTTAAAATAACAAGTTCAATACCTGTATCCAGTAATGCATCTAATGCCATCCCTTGATAAATATTTTTGGGCTTAACGCCCCATGCTTGTTGATGCATTAAACGCTCAACACCAATATCTTTGAGCGTTATGTGCTCGTCATCGTACGATTTAACGCGCGCCGCAAACTGCTCCCCTCCATCAAGTAAATATTCATTACAAAATACATCTGGTATTAAGTTTTTAGACACATGATGAAACGTATCGCGTCCGTGCTGCTGCGTATTACACTCCCCTACATGATCCCAAAAATCCCCTTCAATTTTTTTATAACCACTAGTGAGTAGGCTTATATCGTCAATAAGTTGGTCGGTACGATAATCCTCAACATATTTAAGCCCGGCGCCTTTGGCTTTTAAACGCATGTTTATATCTTTTGTAACAAGTATTACTTTTGAATCACTGTGCTGCTTTTGTAAGTACACGGCGCAATTGATAATACGATGGTCGTTTTCGTTACCAGGCAAACCAGAAATGGAGTCGGCAAATAAATGGTCGTTTACAATAATGAGGGTACCGGCAGAGCTCGCTTTTGCCTTTTTGTTACTCGGCAGCGCCACGCCTTGTAGCATTTGTTCAGGCGTTGCATTTTTAAGTACTTCATCTAATCCACGAATAGCGACGCGCGCATCACGGCTTACGTCGTGTTTTCTGTCTTTTATATGGTCAAGCTCTTCAAGCACCGTCATCGGAATTACAACGTCATGCTCTTGAAAAGACAAATAAGCGAGTGGTTCGTGAAGTAGTACGTTGGTATCTAGCACATACATTTTACTTTCAAGGTTCGAAGCTTTTTCCATAGCACTTTCCTTACGTTTTATGATTTTTATGCTATACCAAAATAACTAAGTAAAACGGGCAAAACTTAAACCTGCAATACTTAATTGCTAAGGCATAATGTAAGTTTAGTCTATTTGTCATAAAAGTCCGTTTTATTACAAACTGTAATTAGTTTTGATTTACCTAAAAAAGAGTCATAAACAAGCTGTTTTAATAGTAATAATTAACACTTACAAAATTAATTAAAAGTGAGCCAAATAGCGCCTTGCAGTGGTGTTAGCTTACAGGTAACATAGCCGCCTTTTTCATCATAGACGAGACATACATGAATTTTTCCTTAGGTCAGCGTTGGATCAGTGATACAGAGTCAGATTTAGGATTAGGCACCGTTGTTGCCATTGAAGGCCGTCAGGTCAGCATATTATTTCCTGCCAGTGGTGAAAACCGTGTTTATTCTAGTGCAGAAGCACCTGTTACCCGTGTGGCATTTAATCCTGGTGATGTGATCAAAAGCGTTGAAGAATGGGAATTAGAAGTAGAGTCTATTGAAGTACAAGGCGAGTTACTTTGTTATCACGGCACCCGTGTTGATAATGGCGAAACAGCCAAGTTAAAAGAGACCTTTTTAGATCATTTTATTAAGTTTAATAAACCACAAGATCGTTTATTTGCAGGCCAAGTCGATCGTTTTGATCGCTACACACTTCGCTACCAAACGTGGTTACATAAATTTGAACGTGAGCAATCGCCTATTAAAGGCTTAATTGGTCAGCGTGCTAATCTTATTCCGCACCAGCTTTATATTGCCCAAGAAGTGGGTAAACGTTTTGCACCACGCGTACTTTTATCAGATGAAGTAGGCCTTGGTAAAACAATTGAAGCGGGCATGATACTACATCAACAAATTATTAGTGGCCGTGCGAGTCGCGTACTGATTGTGGTGCCTGAAAACTTACAGCACCAATGGTTAGTAGAAATGCTACGCCGCTTTAACTTACGTTTTTCTATTTTTGATGAAGAGCGCTGCGACGAAGCGTTTGCAGATTCTCCAAACGTGTTTGATACAGAGCAACTAGTACTTACCAGCCTTGAGTTTTTAACCAAGAAAAAACGTTGGTTTGAACAAGCAACACTTGCTGATTGGGATCTTTTAGTAATAGATGAAGCCCATCATCTAAGCATCAATAACGGCAAGCCAAGCTCAGAGTACCAACGTATGGCAGAGCTTAGTCAAGATATTCCGGGCCTTATTTTACTTACCGCAACGCCTGATCAACTTGGTCACAGCAGTCACTTTGCGCGTTTACAATTACTCGATCCGGATCGTTTTTACGACTACGACGTGTTTAAAGAAGAAGAAGCTAATTATAAAGACGTAGCGCAAGCTGCAAATCAATTACTGCAAGAGCAAGCTCTGGACGACGCAGCCAAAGCCACGCTAATTGAGCTATTAAAAGAAACCGACATTACTGATATTCTTGAAAAAGCACAGCAAGGTGATTTACCAGCGCGTAAAGAAATACTTAACATGCTACTCGATCGCCACGGCACAGGTCGTATATTATTCAGAAATAGCCGCAGCGGCATTGATGGCTACCCTAGTCGTAAATTACACGCCTACCCAATGGCATTGCCAAAGCAGTATAAAACGGCTATGTCGGTTCTTGGTAACATGGGCGGCATTCAAAACCCTGAACTAAGTGCACACCGTGCTCTGTTTCCTGAAAAAATATTTCAAGAATTTGAAGGCGAAAGCGCAAGCTGGGGTTTATTCGATCCACGTGTAGATTGGTTAATCGACACCCTTAAAACACTTAAGCGCGAAAAAGTACTGCTTATATGTGCTAAAGCTGAAACAGCTATCAGCCTTGAGCAAATACTGCGTGAACGCGAAGCAATTAAAGCGTCGGTATTTCACGAAGGCATGTCTATTATTGAGCGTGACCGCGCTGCTGCATTTTTTGCAGACGAGTACGATAATGCACAAATATTACTGTGTTCAGAAATTGGCTCAGAAGGTCGTAACTTCCAGTTCTCGCATCACTTAGTGTTGTTTGATTTACCACTAAACCCAGATTTGCTCGAGCAACGTATTGGTCGATTAGACCGTATAGGCCAAACACAAGATGTGAACATTCATGTGCCATATTTTGAAAACACCGCTCAAGAAGTACTGCTACGTTGGTATAACGAAGGTCTAGATGCATTCGAATCTACATCAACAACGGGGCAAATGCTTTATAAAGAGTTCCGTGATGACCTACTTGAGTATATTTCTGCGCATAACTGCGATGAAGACGAGCTCGATCCATTACTTGAGCAAGTAGCGCAACAAAATGCGGTACTGCGTAAAAAAATGGAAAGCGGACGAGATCGTTTATTAGAACTACATTCATCGGGTCAAGGTGCTGCCGATTCGCTTGTAACTGATATCGAAAAACTCGATAACCAGTTTGAATTGCCAAGCTACATGATCAACGTGTTTGACACATTTGGCGTAAGCCAAGAAGATAAAGGCGAAAACACCATTATCTTAAAGCCAACGGAACATATGTTAAATGCATCGTTCCCATCGCTTAAAGAAGACGGTATGACGGTTACCTTTGATCGCGACACGGCACTTTCGCAAGAAGATGTACACTTTATCAGCTGGGATCACCCTATGGTGCAAGGCACCATGGATATGATTTGTGACGACGACTTTGGTAGCGCATCGGTGGCTTTACTTAAAAACAAAAAGTTACCGCCTGGCACCTTTTTTGTTGAGCTTATTTTTGTTGCAGAAGCAATGGCACCAAAAGTATTACAAGTTGGTCGCTTTTTACCGCCTACACCAATTCGTATATTGCTTGATAAAGCAGGTAATAACCTAGGTGAAAACGTGGCATTTGAAGGCTTTAATCAGCAGTTATCAGCCGTAGGCCGCCAAACAGCAAGTAAACTTGCCGGTGCATTGCAAAGCGCTGTCCACCCAATGATCACTACCGCTAAAGATATGGCACAAGAAAAACTTGAAGTTATTCGCGCAGCGTCACTTGCTAAAATGCAAACGTCACTCAGTGAAGAGCAAGAACGACTTGTTGCCCTTAAGCAAATTAATCCGAATATTCGCCAAGAAGAAATTACCTTCTACGATAAGCAACGTAACGACCTAACTACGTATATTGAAAAAACGCAGTTACAACTTGATGCAATTCGCTTAATAGTGGTTTCACACTAAATATTTAGTTTTTAAGCCGGCTCCAGAGTAAATTTAGAGTCGGCTATTAAGCTTAATTGATATAAATAGCTGTATCTTTTTAAACTTCATTTAAAAACCACGTGTTCTTATTTTATTATGAGCCAATTCTACCCTCTCTAGCTATATATTAAGCCCTTTGTTGGACTGTTGATTTTGCCCAACATAACCGTATCTAAAAACTCAAGCTGCACTCTATACAACTATTCTGTGAGATAGTTGATAGGTTTATTTTCCCTTGCATAAAGTTGTTTTTTTGTTAACCTACTCGCCTTCCATTTTAGTCTTTTTGAGGTGTTTATGGCGTTTCTATCTCGTTCGATATTGGCGTTATCCATGGCGCTCTCAAGCACTAGTGTCTTTGCTCAAGCCCAATGCGATGTTGAATTACGTCATGGTTTAATTATTACTGACGATGCAATTCGCATATTAGATAAAGGCCAAACTCGTGTCCAAATTAATAACAATAACCAACTGTTTATTCGCGGTTATTGGGTTGATTTAAGCGATGACGAAAGCAAAGTACTCGAACAGTTTAGTAATGGTATTCGCCACACAGTCCCCGAATTAGTAAACCTTGCTACCGATGGTGTTAACTTAGGTTTAAGCGCTATTGAACACGTAGTTGAAGGTATGTCAGACAAAGAGCCTGAAGTACTTAAAACACAATTGCAGTATGTAGAGCGCGCGCTAATGGATAAGTTTAAGCGTGGAGATGACTTCTTTTTTATAGCCCCTCAATCACTTTCGCAAATAGATGATTTTTTTACTAAAGAGATCAGCCAGCAAATTCACTCTGCTGTTCATGGATCGTTAGGTGCTATTTTGGTATCACTTGGAGATGCGTTTAAATCGCGTGAAGGTAATATAGAAGATCGCATTAACGACATGGGGCAACGCATGGATATTATCTCAAGAGAAATTGATAAATCGCTACAAAAAAAGGCACATCAATTAGAGCTTAAGGCTTCTGAGTATTGCGAATGTTTAAATGCACTCGATGTAACCGAATCTCGCTTACAGGCAATAGTACCAGGTATGGCCGATTACGATTTAGTGCAAATAAAGTCTTAGAGTACGTATTCGGTTTTAGAATAAAATAACACCGAGTATAAATATACTCGGTGTTTTGCTTTGTAATTGATTAAAACTAAGCGCTTCTACTTTTTATTCTAAATTGGTGAGCCTGGCGGGATTGGCAGCACTTTAAAGTTGTTTGGCCATTGCCCTTTAATTAAAAACTGATTTACTTGCTCAGCTAAATATTGCTTAAACGCGCTCTCGCCAGTACTTGTATGGCTCAGCATTGAGTTTTGGTTAAAGTCTTCACTCAACTTAACTAAGTAGTAACGTAACTGCGCCTGCACTTCAGGGCTTGCACTATCGCTTGCTACTATATCAGCCATGGCTTTTGCAGTTAAAAATTGCACGCGCTGAGTTATTTTACCTGTCATTGTATTAGGTGATGACGCGTTAAACACTTGGCCATATAGCTCCTCAAGTAACTCATCTAAACTATAAAAGTCATTACTACGTGCTTGTTGCTGCGCTAAGCGATTTAAACGCTGTGCATTTAATAAAAGCGACAAGCTGTGCTGCACTGCAACCTCGGGTAATGCCATTGCATCGAGCGTTAACCCTGTGCGCCCAACTATGCTCTCGCGCGACTTAGACTCGCCATACGCTTTTGGCGGAATTAGCGATAGTACCGATTCAGGAAGTAATAAGTTACTTGGCTTAAGCGTTGCAAAAATAGCGTTTACCGCTTCTTGCTGTGTTTTTTTATTAACGACTTGTGCGCCTTTTACAGGTGAATCACCGCGTGTTTCGTATTCGTAATCAACACCGGCTATAAGCTTAACCGCAGCCTCAACCTGAAAACGGTGAAACAGATAAAGCGGAACTAGTTTTTCCTCTAATTGCGATAATGAATCACCCGTTTTAATATTATTAATACCAAACTGCGAAAGCGCTTTTTTACGTACGTCGAGTACTCTTAAAAGCTCCTGCGAAGGATTAGTGCCGTTATCCCATAAATGAGCTGTTGGATGTGCGCCACCTTTAGCACGAGCATCACTATCTGATATAAACTCAAGGCCTTTGCCTTTGTTCTCTTTTAAAATAGCAGCGAGTTCTGCGCTTTCATCTTGGTTAGTGAAATCGCTATAGCCATATTTAATTACTTGGGTATCCCACACGCCCATGCCTGTTGCATACCCGCGCGTTACATCAAGCTTACCTTGTTCATTAAAGCTAAGTAGCGGATGTGGGTAATCCATTACAGAAGCTCTATCACCTACCGATGCCGCAAAGTTATGAGCAATACCTAACGTGTGGCCAATTTCATGCGCGCTTAATTGGCGAATGCGATCAAGCGCCATTGCTTGCAAGTTTTTAGCAACTTCATTACCTTTTAAATAAGGAGCAGCGAGTGCTTCAGCTATTAAAATATCTTGGCGAACACGCAATGAGCCAAGTGTTACATGCCCTTTAAGTATTTCACCTGTACGTGGGTCAATTACAGAACTTCCGTATGACCAACCACGCGTTGCTCGGTGTACCCATTGAATGACGTTGTAACGAATATCCATAGGGTCGGCGCTACTTGGCAGCACTTTTACTATAAATGCATTTTTATATCCTGCAGCAGTAAATGCGTCGTTCCACCATTTTCCACCTTCAAGCAAAGCGCTTTTAACGGGCTCTGGAACGCCAGGATCAAGGTAATAAACAATTGGTTTAACAGGTTCACTAATAGGTAAACTTGAGTCCTTTTTAGTTAGACGATGGCGCGGTATATAACGCACATACATAGACTCACCAAGCGGCGCTGCGTAATCTTTATGCTCTATACTCCAAAAACCTGATTGCGGATTAAACTTACGAGGTGTGTAGTTATCATTTGGTAATTGAATAAGTGAATGATGCATATGAACAGTAAGCGCATAAGGGTCGGCACTTACTTGGCGAACAAATTCACCTGGTTTTGTGCCCTTAAATGTAAGTACGGCTTCAAGCTCGGTGTTTTTTACAAATGCTTTTGAGCGATTCATATAAACGGCGCTACGTGATTCATCAAGACTAAAGTTCCCTTGCTTACGTGCAGCAAGCGTGCGGCTTACACCGTGTACATCACTTAATAAATAAGGCGTGTAATCAATAAGTGCTGTGGCTTTATCTTCTGCGACCACTTTAAAACCAGCAAGTATACTTGATGCAAACGCTTCTTTAATACTTTGCTGTTCAGCCTTATTGCTTGTGTTGGCACGATAGTAAGTATTTACAGCCCGCAGCATTACTTTGTCGCCAAAACGCTCAAATTGCACAAGGTGCGTGTTACCAAGCTGACCTCTATCGAGGCCTATATCGTTAGAGCCAATACCGTAAGGCAAGCTTTGCTGCAGTAAAAATTGTTGTTCAAACTTATCTACTTTTAAATATACTTTCCCGTTTTGGGTGTCGTAAAAAAACGAATAATAGCCCGGAAAATGATTCATTTGCGTAGTAAATTCATCAATTGACTTAATTGCTGCGTGCGCTTGAGTTATGATAGAGCACAGCACAGTAAAGAATATGTAACTTAGTAGTGGTATTTTTTTCATAATCTTATCTTTGTTATTTGTGTTTTAAGTACGATTAGGTGGTCCCATTATAGGGTGCTATTTAAACAATACAGTTATTTAAGACGAATTTCAGCGCTCTAAGCTAATCTCTCTCACATTATGATTGGTTTTAACACGTTATCAGGAAAATAGAATGCGTAGACTCCCTCCAGTATTACTTGAAGATGGTTGTTCAAGAGAACTTTTATCATTAATTCGAACAATTTTAGCAGCATGTAAAGAAATTTCGTTTCGCGTTGGTCAAGGCGCGCTTTCTGGCGTATTAGGCTCAACCCTTGATGAAAACATTCAAGGTGAAACTCAAAAAAAACTCGATGTATTATCTAATCAGCTGTTAAAAGATATTTTACTGGAATCAGGTACGGTTAAAGCAATCGCGTCTGAAGAAGAAGACTACACAGTAGCAGGTAACCCAGACGCTAAATTTATAGTGGCATTTGATCCACTCGATGGCTCGTCAAATACGGATATTAACTCACTTGTGGGTACTATATTTTCTATTATGGAAGCGCCTGAAGGCTCAGACGCTGCTGATCAAAGCATATTTATGCAGCCCGGCCATAAGCAAGTTGCTGCAGGTTACGTACTTTACGGGCCATCAACAATGCTTGCGCTGACTACAGGTAAAGGCACGC
The DNA here is from genome assembly GCF_015864495.1 of Pseudoalteromonas sp. SWYJZ98. Classification (NCBI taxonomy): domain Bacteria; kingdom Pseudomonadati; phylum Pseudomonadota; class Gammaproteobacteria; order Alteromonadales; family Pseudoalteromonadaceae; genus Pseudoalteromonas; species Pseudoalteromonas sp. SWYJZ98. Next base: position 37,979 of record NZ_JADYXA010000033.1, read on the forward strand.
GCATGTTTACTCTTGATAAAACACAAGGCAGCTTTTTACTTACACAAGATTTTGCAAGCATTCCTGCTGATACAAACGAATTTGCCATTAATACGTCTAACCAACGCCATTGGCAGCCAGCTATGCAAAACTATATCAATGATTTGCTAGCAGGCGATACAGGCCCGCGCGCTAAAAACTTTAATATGCGCTGGATTGCAGCAATGGTGGGCGATGTACATCGCGTGCTTAGCCGTGGCGGTTTGTTTACTTACCCTACAGACACGAAAGATCCTAAAAAGCCAAATAAATTACGCCTACTTTACGAAGCAAATCCAATGGCTATGTTAGTAGAGCAAGCTGGCGGTATCGCTTCAACCGGTACTGAGCGTATTATGGATATTCAGCCTGATGCAATCCACCAGCGAGTAGCTGTTATTTTAGGTTCTAAAAACGAAGTAGAAACGTGCTTGGGATATCATAAATAATCGCTTAAAACGATTACCTTCAATTTAAAAAACCGCATTCAATTGAAGTGCGGTTTTTTTTGGTGAAGTTTTACACCTCGCTTTTTAAACAAATCAAACTTTTACTAACGCAACTATTTGAGCAAGCTTTTGATGATTAAGCTCTCCCATTTGCTCGCTATTACTGAGCGCATAAATAAAACCTTCGTGCTCAGTACAATCAATATCATCTCGCGATTCAATTACGTTTGCCCAAAGCTCTAAATCATCTAAGTCTATTTCGTTACTTAAACAGCGTTTCAGCACATCAATTAAAACCTCGGTTGAGAGAGTATAATGAGTTTTATTGCTATCAGCAGGGCTTGAAACGATAACCGATATAGCTTCGTCCCTTTGCTCACCAAATGTAATAAATTCAGCTAATGCTTTTTGTGTATTCATAATATTTGTTATTCTTGGCTCACTGTTACTAAAAAGAATTATAATGACTGAACTTAACTGCACTCAATGCCACAGTACTTTAACGTGTAATGTAGACGATATATCAGCGTGTTGGTGCAATGAGCTGCCGGCTATTTTACCGCTTGATATCACAGCAACAAGTTGTTTATGCCGCAAGTGCACGCTGAATAAAATAAATACTTTTTTAGAGGGTGTTTATACACAACCTATTAAAACCCAAATAGACTTTGCAAAGCAATATAGAGGTAACGACAATTTAATTGAAGGGCTCGACTACACCATGCAAAGTGGTTACATGATATTTAGTAAGTGGTTTTTTTTAAAGCGTGGTTCGTGCTGCAAAAATGGTTGTAAAAACTGCCCTTATGGTTTTAGAAAGTAAAAGCTATTTAATACAACTACGACCAAACATTGGTTTTTACCTTCTCATTTTCATCTCTTTCACTTCTCCTTGTGAGTAGTATTTTTAAATGCAATTATTCACAAAGAGGTTTAGAGACGCTGCGCTTTTAGAGTAAGTGATTGTATAAAAATAGTATTTAAATACGAGTAAGCACTGGTTTTTATCTTCTCATTTTCTTCTCTTTTACTTCTCCTTGTAAATAATATTTTTAAGTACTGTTATTCACAAAGAGGTTTAGAGGCGCTGCGCTTTTAGAGTATGTGATTGTATAAAAATAGTATTCAAATACGAGTAAGCACTGGTTTTTACCTTCTCATTTTCTTCTCTTTCACTTCTCCATGTGAGTAATATTTTTAAGTACTGTTATTCACAAAGAGGTTTAGAGGCGCTGCGCTTTTAGAGTAAGTGATTGTATAAAAATAGTATTCAAATACGAGTAAGCACTGGTTTTTACCTTCTCATTTTCTTCTCTTTCACTTCTCCTTGTAAATAATATTTTTAAATACTGTTATTCACAAAGAGGTTTCCCCCTGTGTCAGGATCTGACTCTTATACACAAATAAATTAGGCTTCAATTGAACTTTACTTATATCAGTCGATCAGATCAGTTATAACGAAAAAACCGATCGAGTTTAATTATTATGC
>NZ_JADYXA010000034.1:0-39378 GCF_015864495.1 Pseudoalteromonas sp. SWYJZ98
CTTGTGCTGTTTTGCCTGCCACCTGCGTTGATACAGTGAATTGGGTGACCCGCTCTACAATGGTAACAAGGGCGCCTCGATGACCTTTACCTATGACGGTATCTATTTCCCAATCTCCGATACGACCTTTCTCATCAACTATTTGTGGGCGTTCTTCAATGCTAACGCGATTTTTTATTTGCCCTCGGTTTGTTTTACCATGACTGCGCTTGTGATATTTCTTACCGTGTCGGCGCAGATGTAGGTATAACTCACCACCTGCTTTTTTATCTTCCCAGATATACAGATAAATGCATTCANCAGATGTAGGTATAACTCACCACCTGCTTTTTTATCTTCCCAGATATACAGATAAATGCATTCATGGCTGACAGACCGTTCACTTTCTTTACGCAACCATCCCGTTATTTGTTCAGGGCTCCACTTCTCATTAAGCTTCTGGGTAATTAAAGCTATCATTTCAGGTGTCATCTTAAGCGGTTTTCTTACACTTCTTCGGCGAAACAAAGCCCGCTCATGAGCTTGTTTGTGTCTGTAACCTCGCTTACCTGTATTTCTAGAAAGCGCTCTTGAAATCGTAGATTGCGATAAATTAGTTAGCTCAGCAATACTTTGTTGCGTAAAACCGCTTTTCTTTAGAACGGCGATCTGGCATCTTTGCGCATAGGTCAGTTGTTTGTAATGTCTCATTGTAAAATCTCTTGCCGGAGAAAAAGTAGTTAGCTTATGAGCAACTGACCACTTAATCTAGCCAAAACAAGTTATGCACTTACAATTTGAATCTAGGCAATTTAACTTTTCGCTACGCCCTACAAACTCTTCTTTGCTTAATCTATTAACGCACTTCAGCGCGTTTTTAGTTGCAAAGTATCTATCATAACTTAGGCTTCTTTCGCATTTAACACTATACGTTGAGGGCCAAGAGCCACCTGCCCCCGTTGCTATGCCAACAACGTTACATGTAGCGTCTATATACGGCTCCCATGCTATTATTTGTGCTTTAACTGCATCAACTTGGTAATCATCAGTTAGTTGTGGGTAAATTTCATCCATCATTTTACTGATTTTAGTTTTGTACCTATTACCCTCTAAATTATAAATTTTGCCAGTGTGCATTGCACCGCCTTCTGGCCAACCATCAGCGCTTTGTGCAAATGCGCCAAATGATGAAATAGCAAAAGCAAACCCGATAATAATTTTATTCATTTTTAAATCCTTTTAACAGATACCTGTAGAAACGCTCATAAAAAATGCCGCAGAGCTTAGCTGAGCGGCATTATATTATTCAATAAGCTTTAAAGAGGTCTATTTAAAAGCCAAATATTTTTAAGTGGAAAAACTTAGTCGCCACTGTATTAATAAATATCACAGCTAAAATAACAGGAATAAACGTTGAAAGTGAAAAGTTAACGTATTTTTCCATAAAGCTTCCCGCATAATTAGGCGAACCTAAGCTTAGCTCTTGTGTTAAGCGTGCTTTTTTCCAGCGATACATTACAAATAAACACACCATTAAGCCATTAAGCGGTAAAATTGTGTCGTAAAATACATCAACAATAATATCAAAGAAGCTCTTATTAACGCCGCCATAACTGGTGAACGAAGTAAGGCTGTCAATCATACCAAACGACATTGTACATAAAATAGTAAGTACGCCGGTTGAAAGTGTAAGGATGCCCAATGCTTTTTTACGGCTAATACCTTTGCGGTCACTTAGGGTTGCAGTCGGGACTTCTACTATTGAAACAAGTGAGGTAATTGCTGCAAAAAATACTAATAAAAAGAATGAGAATGCAACAATAGATGCACCTACATAGCCAATATCATTTTGCAGTGCTAATAAGATTTTAGGTAGGTATACAAAAATCATCGATACAGACGAGTCAGAAAGTGCTGCAGGGTCTGTATTTGGATCAAAACTAAATATAGCGGGTAGCACCATTAAACCAGCTACAAACGCAACAAGTGAGTCAGTAATAGCAACCATTTTAGCGCTACTGACAATGTCATCCTTTTTAGAAATATAAGATGCGTAAGTCATTAAGATACCCATGCCCAAAGATAGCGAGAAAAACGCTTGGCTTAATGCGCCATTTAAGACACTTGCATTCATTTTAGAAAAATCAGGAATAATATAGTATTTAACACCGGCCATTGCGTTATCAAGCGTTAATACATAAATAACGAGGGCAAGCAGCATAACCAATAAAGCGGGCATTAAAAACTTAGCGGCTTTTTCTATGCCCTGCTTAACACCGCCTAATAAAATTAAGTTCACCATAATAACCACAACGGCCATATAACCAAACACAGTGTAACTATTGATAAAAACACCAAAGTGGCCGGGATCAGCTAATAAATCTAAATTACCTAGGCCTGTTTGCGTTAAATAGCCAAAAATCCAAACCGTAATTACCATATAAAATACAGCAATCATAAATGGTGTAAGCACGGCTAAAAAGCCTGCAAACTTCCATTTTTTATCGTTATTTGATAATAGCTTATACGAACCAAGTGGATCTTTTTGAGCGTTACGACCCATTGCCATTTCAGCCATCATGACTGGTAAACAAATGAATACGACAAATAAAGCGTAAATTAATAAAAATGCGCCGCCGCCATTTTTAGTAGCAGAAACCGGAAAGCCAACTAAATTACCAATACCTACAGCCGAACCTGCCGCCGCTAATATGAATCCGAGACGGGAACTAAATCGTTCTCTATTTTCGCTCATGCTTGAAACCTTTTTATTATTTTGTATATTTCAGCGACTCTACCAGTGTTACACAGAGATTTTCAAGCAATTACAGTGTAAAAATAAAATCGATGTGTAAACCTGTGTAAATACGCTTTTAATTCACCAATTTTCAACGCTGTGGTAGTATTGCGTTAATCAAATTTAACAATTTTTATGAGATTACTTATGTTGTACATGATTCATTCAACAGACGTTGAAAATAGCTTAGAGCTTAGAAAAGCAGCACGCCCTGCACATTTAGCGCGCCTTAGTGAGCTTGATTCTCAAAATCGTTTACTTACCGCAGGTCCGTTTCCGGCAGTCGATAGTGAAGATCCTCAAGAAGCAGGTTTTACCGGTTCATTAGTTGTTGCTGAGTTTGAGTCAATTGAAGCCGCTCGAGAATGGGCAGCAGCTGACCCTTACGTTGCCGCTGGCATCTATGAAAATACAGTTGTTAAACCTTTCAAAAAAGTGTTCCCTGCTTAAAAGTGTATTAAACCCTAAGAGCGTGCGTTGCACTGTAATTCAGGGTTTGTTCACAAGATTTTAATTAAAATTACTGAGATAAAAGCGAATTTAGCGTTTTTACTTGAATTTTAGTAACTTAGTTAATTAAACTAAGTGGGTCTGGTCTAGGAGTTTTCCATTATGCGCGTATTATTAAGCCTCGGTTTTATTGCTTGTGTTAGCTTAGCTAACATTGCTCAAGCAGCGACGGCCACCCAAGCATCTCATGCTGAGGTGGACAAAAAGAAAGCCGTAATACTTGCAAAGAAAACAATAGGCGGTAAGACCTTAAAAATTACCGAAAAAACAGATTTTTATACCGTACGAATACTCAAATCTGACGGCCACGTCGTTGATTTACATATAAATAAAAAAACCGGCGAAGTGAAAAAGGATTAACAAATGCGAATTTTAGTTATTGAAGACGATTTACATTTAGCAGATAACCTACGTAATGCTTTAGAAAAAGAACGTTACAGCGTGGATTTATGTCACGATGGTGAAGCAGGTCTTTTCCACATTACAGAATACCCGCTTGATATGGCCGTAGTTGATTTAGGTTTACCTAAAATAGACGGTATTGAGCTAATCAATAAAGCACGAGCACAGGGCATTACTATTCCTATTTTAATCTTAACAGCGCGCGATCGCTGGCAGGATAAAGTAGAAGGTTTAGATGCAGGTGCTGATGACTACCTTACCAAACCATTTCATGTTGAAGAACTTATTGCACGTTGTAATGCATTAATTCGTCGCAGTGCTGGTAAAGCAAATCCAGAAATGACTGCGGGCCCAATTAAAATTCATACACGTTCTCAACAAGTATGGGTTGATGATAAAGAGCTTAGCCTTACAGCTTACGAGTATAAAGTACTTGAATACTTAATGGTAAATCCGCAAAAAGTAATTTCTAAATCAGAACTTACTGAGCATATTTACGACCAAGATTTCGATCTTGATTCAAACGTAATTGAAGTATTTGTACTACGTTTGCGTAAAAAGCTTGACCCTGATGGTGTGCTAAACCCAGTAGAGACACTACGTGGGCGTGGTTACAGGCTTAAAAGCCAGTGGTAATACCGCAAATATCGTTAAAAATAAGGCAAGGATTTATCCTTGTCTTTGTTTTATTAGTCGCGCTCCCTATCTTATTTTATTCAATTGGCAAAGCGTATTACGCTTCACTTGTTGATGCGACTGAAAAAACTCTCGAAGCACAGCTTTACTCGCTAATATCTGAAGTCGACTTTACTGAGCATGGTATTATTATGCCCAGCACTATTTTAGCGCCTGAGTTAAACAGATTAAATTCAGATACCTACGCAATGATTTACCGCGATGATGATCCTGTTTGGAACTCAGAATCGGCTGTAAACTTAAACTATGTACCAGAGCAAATAGAAACCAAAGCCGGTGCTGCCGATTTCAGGCGCGTGGAGTATAATAACACCGCGTACTGGCAACTTAGCCTGACTGTAATTTTAAATAACATAGATCAATCAGAACAAGCTCGCTTTATATTAGTTAAACGTAATGACGCTCTACTTCGTTTAATGGATGGTTTTAAGCAAACCCTTGTAGATTGGATGTTTATAATGGGCATTGCAATTGCAGGCCTGATGGCGATTGGTTTTATTTGGAGCGCTCGCCCACTCCAACGACTCGATAAAGAAATAAAAGCAATTGAATCGGGTGATATTCAAGAAATTAAAGGCCTCTACCCTGTAGAACTGCAAACAATAAAAGCAGACCTAAACTTGCTACTTGAGTCTCAACAACGCCAAAAAGAGCGTTACAGAGCCTCATTAAGCGACCTTGCTCATGCACTTAAAACACCGCTTGCGGTGCTAAAATCAAGTCCATTGGCAAACGATGCCGATGCACAAGAACAACTCGACCGAATTAATGTGATGATCGAGCACCAATTAAAGCGTGCTGCAACCGGTGCATCAGACACCTGGAAAAAACAAACACCTATTAAGCCAGTACTCGATTCAATACTCAGTGCTATGGCAAAAGTGTACCGTGATAAAGATATTATTTTTACCTGCACCGTAACCGAAAAAGATTACTTTTTAGGTGACCAAACAGATTTAATGGAATTACTTGGCAATCTGATTGATAACGCCTGTAAAGCGTGTCGCTCACAAGTAGCAATACAAGTTATTCAAAGCAAAACTTTGTGTATTGGAATTAGCGATGATGGCCCTGGCGTACCAGAGGATAAACGTGAATCTCTACTTACACGGGGTACTCGTCTGGATACATACGAAAGTGGACACGGCGTTGGGATGGCAATTGTATCTGACTTGGTTAAGTCCTATCGCGGTACACTTACCATTACAGAAGCTGATAACTTAGGCGGCGCTCAATTTATTTTAGAGTTTAATTACAATGACAAAAAGTAACCATTTATTACAACTAACTGCCATTGTGTTATTAGCTTCAAGCCAATACAGCTTTGCAGATGAGGCATGTACTTTAGCCGCTAAAGCAACAACCGATGAAGCTAAGCGATATATTCAATGCCTAGATAGCCAAATTGATAAAGCAAAACAAGCACAAGGCAGTTGGATACAAAAGCGTAAATATGAGCTCACTAAATCACAAGAAAGCACAGGCAATACGCAAGTGCTGCCGTTATTTATGCGCAGCATTAAAAATAATGAAAAGTACCTTGAGAGCGCCTGCCAATGGCGTTACTTAATAAAACTTCCTAATGCGACAACCGCAGCCATTAGCTATAAACTGTGTGAAATTGAGCTTATAAATCAATTTACAGAATCACTAAAACACCCATTTTAACGTAACTTAAGCACACTAAACTAGTTACGTTTCTTTACTCGTTTCCTTTAGCTTACTTGACAATTTATTAATATCAAAACAAACTACCTACTAGTAGATTGCTAAATAACTAATAGGTAAACAAATGACTAAACCAGTAATTATTATAGGTGGCGGACTTGCTGGTTTATACAGTGTGTATAAATTACAACTACTTATTATTAGAAGCTAAATCGCAGTTAGGTGGCCGAATTTTTGCCGCGCAATCACAAATAAATAACGATATTAGTTTTGATTTGGGTCCTACGTGGATATTTCCCCACCAACCAAAAATTCAAGCGCTATTAAAGTCACTCAACTTAAGTATATTTGAGCAATACAATAAAGGAGATGTGTTATATCAAGCACCTAACTCAAAGCAACCTCAACAAATTGCAGGTGCTGGAGATATGCAACTATTTAGACTCAAACACGGCATGAATACCTTAATAACTGCCTTATATGAGCAACTTAATCCTGATTCAATATTATTAGAACACAATGTCACTGAGCTTAAAAAGAACGATAATAGCTGGCAAGTTACTGTTAATCACTTAGGCAATATAAAGCACTTTACTACTGGCAAATTAATTTCAGCAATTCCTCCTCGTATGGTTACAACGCATTTAACACCTGAACTATGGGCGACTCCAACACTCATAAACCGCCTCAATAGTGTACCTACATGGATGGCAGGACAAGCCAAATTTATAGCTACTTTTGAACATGCATTTTGGCGTGATAAAAACTTATCTGGGCAATGCTTTAGCCGCGTAGGCCCTATGGTCGAAATTCACGATGCCAGTGCTGAGGATAGTAATTACGCCGCATTATTTGGCTTTATAGGTGTCCCCTACTTATCACGAAACCAAGTAACTCAAGAGCAATTAATTCAAGCCTGTGCCCAACAGCTCAGCTACTTTTATGGTAAGGATTCTGAAAAGGCAACCGGATACTTTATTAAAGACTGGGCAGAGGATAAATTTGTAGCTAATAGAGACGATCAAACTCAGCCTTCACAGCACCCAGAATTTGATTTTTCAAACTTGGAAGAGCAATTAAGTAACCTCAACATTCATTTTGTAGCGAGTGAGTTTGCAAAACAAGAAGCAGGATATTTAGAAGGCGCAATAAACGCTGTGGATGACGCTATTAAATCGTTTGTTAATTAATTGCCCTGTATTTATTGATAACTTAACCATCAAGGGCTTTAATTTTACAGCCCTTGATGGTTATAAATGTTAGTTATTTTTAGTAACGTCTTCACCACTGCCCATTAAAGTGGCAACCCACTTGCCCTCTGCACTGGCTTCTAGGGCTATTTTTACAATCATTGTTAATGGTACAGATAAAAGCATACCCACAGTACCTAATAACCAGCCCCAAAATATTAATGATAAAAACACCACTAACGTTGAAAGACCCAGCCCTTTACCCAAAAATTTAGGCTCTACAATATTACCCATTACCGTATTTATTGTTAAATATCCTGCAGCAACAAGTCCTGCCACTAACGGGCCTTGAGTAATAAGGGCAAGTAATATAGCTGGTACAGCCGCAATAATTGAACCTATATTTGGAATGTAATTGAACATAAATGCCAACACGCCCCAAAGCACGAAGTAGTCAACGTCTAAAATCCATAAATAAAACGCAGCAATAATACCCGTCCCTAAACTTACTAGCGTTTTAATTGCCAAGTATGAATTAATGGATTCTAAAAAGCGGTCAATTTGCTTCATTTTACTATCAGGGTCTTCAAGTGCCATATGTATTTTCTTGCTCAGCATTGGCCCTTCAAACAGCATAAAAACAACCGTTAAAATAATTAAAAACATGTTTGCCATTACGCCACCTAACCCAGTGAGCATATTAGTGGCCACATCAACCATTTTGCCAGGGTCGAACATATTAATTAACTGATCTTTATTGATCAATATGTTGTATTGAGATGCTAAATCGACCAGCCACACAAATTCTTCTTTAAGTTGTGTTTTATACTCAGGAAGCTGCTGAGAAAAATCGTTGATAGATTGCCCTACAAGCCCACCAAGGCTTACACCTAAGCCAACTATAATAAGCACTACCAGCATAACAGCAATGCCTTTAGGAATTTTGTAGCGCGCAAAAAACTTGATAAGCGGGTTACAAATAATGGCAATAAATGCCGCCAAAATAAACGGAATAATAATTACACTCGCGGCTTTTATTCCGGCGAGTACCACTACTAAGGAAGCAAAAACTATTAAGCTTTTATTCACTCCAGTTAAACTTGCCAATTTATTAATCCTTTTATTAACTATATCGCCCCAGTGTAAGGCAAAAGGTAATTAAATGAAATAATTACGAAGTGATCATAAAAGCCTGTTGTACGTATAAATTTGCAAAGCCGTTTGCTAGCGAGTATGTTTTTTTAATCACTTGCTTCTATTTTATTGTAAGGATTAATAATGCATATATTTATAACTGGCGCGACCGGATTAATTGGTAAGCACTTATGCCCTTTTTTACTTCATCATAATACTGTTACTGTACTTAGCCGCAATCCAACTAAAGCAAATGTATTATTAGGCCACAAAGTTAAAGCCGTAAGTGACATTAGTGATGTTGATTTTAACACTGTTGATATCGTTATTAATCTTGCTGGCGAGCCGATTGTAAATAAACGCTGGAGCGACAAACAAAAGCAAATAATACGAAACAGCCGTATTGATATTACACAGCAAATTAGTGAAGCTATTAAAGCCTGTAGTTCTCCCCCGCATACCTTTATATCTGGAAGTGCCGTCGGTTTTTATGGTCGACAAAATAGTAATCATATCGATGAAACGTTTGAGAGCCCACACAATGAATTTAGCCACCAGCTTTGTAAAGACTGGGAAAGTGCAGCACTACTTGCACAATCAGAACAAACTAGAGTATGCCTTTTGCGCACCGGTATTGTTTTAGCTAAAAAAGGAGGTGCACTTGGAAAAATGTTGCCTGCTTTTAAATTGTGTTTAGGCGGCCCGATTGGTAACGGCGAGCAAGGTATGTCGTGGATACACATAGACGATATGATTCAGCTAATACTCTTTATTATTAAACACCCAGAAATATCAGGCCCTGTTAACGCAACAGCACCCAACCCTGTAAGCAATGCTCAATTTAGTAAAAGCTTAGGCGAGGCGCTCTCTCGACCTGCATTTATTCCTATGCCCACTGCAGCACTTAAACTATTAATGGGTGAAATGTCAGACTTATTAACAACGGGGCAATTTGTAGTCCCTAAAAAGGCACTCGTTCACAATTATCGTTTTCATCATCCTGATATAAAATCGGCTTTAGAGAGCTTGGTTTAGCGGGCGTTAATATTCGTTCAGTTAAAATCTTTTTCAAATTAGATACATGGGTAGATTACTACTTTTTACCCATATTGACCTTTAAACATTAATACATAATAATCAGCACGTTTTCCACGCCAACCACGCCTATCTTTAATAAAAGAGAATCTTAAATGCTACACCTGCCTACAGTGATCAGTCTCTCTTTCATTCTTAACGTATTAATAGGCCTATTTTTTTTATCTTTACATAACTTTAAAAAACAAACATCATTTTTATTATTTGGCCTAGCGTGTATCACTTTTGCATTTGCCGAATTACTTGCCTGTTTAAAGTTAGTAATAGACGTGCCTTTTATTACACACTATTTGGCTGATATTTTTATATTACTAAGTCCATTTTTAATTATTGTTGGATTACATAAATATAAACACAGCAAACCATTAAACTTAGTGCCACTGTATTATTTGCTTGGCTTTACAGCGCTGACCTTACTGCCCATATATCCTTATTCAGCAGGGCAAATGCTAACAAGTTTTGTTATTTCGGGCCTATACCTCTACTCAGCTTACATTATTAAAAGTATGAGCTTTGTAGCAACGTTGCAGAAAAAAGCGCTTGTTGTGTGCTTTTTAATTCATACCCTTTTAATGCTCACACAAACAACATTACTCGCAATTCCTTACCTGGGTGCTAATTCAGCTAATTACCTTGAATCACTCCAGTTTATTTTAAGTAGCCATTTAATTTTAGCTACTTGCAGCGCACTTATATTGCCGTATCTGCTGGCTTCGAATACTGAACATACGCTTTCAAGCCTTGCTAATACCGACACGCTCAGTCAATTACTTAACCGCCGTGGCTTTTTTACAAAAAGCAGGGAAGCACTAAGTAATCCTAAAAACATAGATAAAAATGTATCTGTTATTTTGCTCGATATTGACTTTTTTAAACGTGTAAACGATCAATTTGGCCACGAAATGGGCGATCAGGCAATTAAATGGATATCTCAACATATTAAAGAGCAATTTTTAAATGTGGGTATTAGTGCCAGAATTGGCGGAGAAGAATTTGCCATTTTACTGCCTGATTACAGCCTAAGTGCAGCAAAAAATGATGCAGAGCAATTACGAAAAAATATAAGTATCCAGCCTTTTTATCATGACGGACAACACATTAGCCTCTCGGTAAGCGCTGGAGTAAGTAATGCGATCAATGGTGAGGCTACAATAAAAGAGCTACTTGCTTATGCGGATAAACGCCTTTACTTAGCTAAAGAAACAGGCCGAGACAAAGTGGTTACCTTTGATGAAAAAAGCTTATTAATGCAAAGCTAATCGTCAAAGATAAACACGCCCTAATATCTACATAAAAAAAGCCCTTCATTCGAAGGGCTTTGGTATACACACAATAGAGTTTGTAAACTACCTACAAGAAAGTGTAGCCTCGTCCGCTTTATTTGGCACAAACTGAATATTAGCTACAGAAATTGATGCTTTACCATCGCTGTGTAAGCTAAATGGGCTTGTTAGGTTTGCAAAATTAACACCCTTATCAGCAAAACAACCTAAATCAATTGATACTGACTGCCATTTATTTCCAATGGTTTTATCCACTACGTTTGCTAAATCAATGCTTGCACCACACTCACCAGAACAAGTCATAGCAAGCGCTACATCGCTCGTTAGTGCTTCGTTTAATTTAATATCAAAGCTAATCACACCATTTGCCTCAACGTAGGCAATAGTATCTTCTGCAAAGCTTGTTACTATTTCAGCACTGGCTTTTTCTGCACCGCTGAAATTAAATTGGCGCGCGTCTTCTTGTACTGTTTTGTCCTCAGTACGGTATTTAATTGCACCAAATTCATGAGTACTACTCGATACATCTAAAAGCTCATCGCCCGATTTTAACAATAAGCGCCATGGTGCTACAGGTGCACCAACAAGTATATCCATACTCGTAAGCCCTGAGTTATCAAGTTTAGAGTCTTCATCAAGGTCGTCAGCTAATACATTTTTATCGCCGTACGTTAAACCAAAACCATAAGGAAGTAATGGATCGTAATTTTCATCGCCTTTATTAACCGTAGTTTGTACCGCCGATTTAGGCCAAGAAAACGATAGCTTACCTTTAAAGTTATTTTGAATGGTGCCGTCTGCTGCTTTTAATAAAACATCAGCAATACCTGCACCTTCTGTACCAGGTAACCATGCAGCTACAAACGCATCAGATGCATTAAGTTCGCTGTTAACCCACATAGGGCGACCTGAAATAAACACAGATATAACAGGGATACCTTGCTCTTTTAGCGAGTTTAAAAGTGCTAATGACTTTTTATTTCCACGTTCAAACTCAAGGTTATCTTTATCGCCGTGCCCTTCTGCGTATGGTTCTTCACCAAATACAACAATGGCAACATCAGGACGTTGTTCAAACGTACCATCTGCACTTAAAGTAACACTTCCACCTGCTGCAGATATTTGCTCTTCAAACCCTTTGTAAATTGACGTTGCTCCAGGGAAATCTGTATTTTTGTTATTAGTCCCTTGCCACGTAATACTCCAACCACCCGACTGTTTACCTATATTATCAGCACCATCACCCGCTACAAGTACGCGTTGATTAGCTGCGATAGGTAATAGGTTATTTTTATTTTTAAGCAATACAAGCGATTCGCGCACAGCTTGACGTGCGACTTCGCGATGCGCTTGCGCGCCAATAAGCTCTGTTTTACCCGAGTAAAGACGCTTAGCCGGACTTGGTTTATCAAATAACCCAGCGCGTAATTTAACGCGTAAAATACGTGCCACCGCATCATCAATGCGGCTCATACTTATTTTACCTGCTTTTACTTGTGCAATTGTATTTTCATATAGCGGCTTCCACGCGCCTGTTGGCACCATAAAAATATCAAGGCCAGCATTTACCGCTTCTGGGCAGCTTTCGTTAGTACAGCCTTTAATTTGACCATGGCCGTTCCAATCTCCCACTACAAAACCATCAAAACCCATACGTGTTTTTAATACATCTGTAAGTAAGTATTTATTGCCGTGATTTTTAACGCCATTCCAGCTATTAAAAGATGCCATAACAGATTGACTACCCGCCGACAAACCACCTACGTAACCTTGAGCATGAATATCAAATAGCGATTGCTCGCTGTCTATATTATTTCCCTGATCATCCCCATCAACGGTGCCGCCATCGCCAATAAAGTGCTTAACCGTGCTAATAACGCGCTTATCACTTAAAAAGTCGCCATCGGCTTTACCTTGCAATCCATTTACAATCGCTGCTGAGTAATCGTGAACAATTTTTGGATCTTCAGAATAGCCTTCGTACGTTCTGCCCCAACGGTCGTCTCGTACTACTGCTACAGTGGGTGCAAATACCCAATCTATCCCCGTAGCCATTACTTCTACTGCGGTAATAGACGCTATTTGCTCTATTAAATCTGGGTTATTAGCCGCGCCTAAACCAATATTATGTGGAAAAAGTGTCGCGCCAATTACGTTATTATGACCATGTACTGCATCGGTGCCCCACATAGTCGGAATTTTGCTGCCATCCACTGAGTCATCAATAGACGCTTGATACATTTTTTCTGCAAGTGCAACCCAATCCTCTGGCGTTGCATGCTTATCGCCATTAGGGAATGCACCACCGCCATTAAGATAAGAGCCAAAACCATATTTGCGCATGTCTTCAACGGTAATATCACGAATTTCTGGTTGAATCATTTGCGCTACTTTTTGCTCAAGCGTCATATTTTCTAAAAACGTGAGAATTTGAGCTTCAATAGCAGGGTCTTTTTTCACTGCAATTGAAAGCTTTGGCCAAATTTTCTCAAGCTTAGATTGCGCTTCAACATTTACTTTTTCAACATAGCTTTCGTTAGTACATCCGCTTAGTGCAGTAACACTTCCTACTAACGTTGCAATTGCTAATGCATTAAGTTTAAAAGTCGTTTTCATTATGATGGCTCCTTCACTAATACTGGTTTGCTGCCTCGTAGGCCGTAAAAAACAATAAATATGTAACATAAAATAGGTAAAACATACGAAAGTTGAACACCCACACTATCAGCAAGCGCACCTTGTAAAAGTGGCACTATTGCACCACCTACAATCGCCAAACACAAAATACCAGAGCCTTGAGCGGTATGCTTACCAAGTCCATTTAACGCTAAACTAAAAATAGTTGGGAACATAATAGAATTGAATAAACCAACCAATAGGATTGACCACATTGCTAATTGCCCCGACGTGCTCATGGCAATAATGACTAAAATAATAGCCATGGTTGCGTTAAAGCCAAGTACTTTACCAGCGGGTAGTTTTTGCATTACAGCAGCACCAATAAAACGCCCAACCATAGCACCACCAAAATAATAAGTGATGTAATGAGCTGCAACATTCTCTTTTAGCCCTGCTATATTTTCTTGTGCTAAAAAGCTTACTAAAAAGCTACCAATTGCCACTTCGGCGCCTACATACATAAATATACCCACAGCACCTAATACAAGATGGCGATACTGCCAAGCACTGCCTTCAATTGCTTCTGATTTTTCGGCTTCTGCTTTTTGCTCGCTCATAATGTCTGGTAATTTAAGCCAAGCAAAAATACCGGCTAGTAAAATAAGCATTGCAGCTAAAAGGAGGTAAGGAAGTTGAACTGACTCTGCATTTTGAGCCGGTGTTAAAAAGGCTTCTGACGCTGAGTCTAGAATTAACAGAGCACCAAATGATGGCGCAACAGTGGTACCTAATGCATTAAAAGCTTGGGTAAGCGTAAGTCGAGACGACGCAGTTTTTGGGGAGCCCAACAAACTTACGTAAGGATTAGCAGATACTTGCAATAACGTTATGCCGCTGGCAAGTACAAATAAAGCGAATAAAAATACAGGGTAACTATGTAAAGACGCTGCTGGGTAAAATAATATACACCCGACTGCTGCAATTAATAATCCAATCACGATGCCTTTTTTATAGCCCACCTTTTTAACTATATAACCACTTGGAAGTGACATTAAAAAGTAAGCGCCAAAAAAGCAAAACTGAACCAACATGGCTTGTACATACGTTAAGTTAAATACGGCTTTTAAGTGTGGGATTAAAATATCATTTAAGCAGGTTATAAATCCCCACATAAAAAATAATGTTGTTAGAGAAGTTAATGCAAAACTGTAATTTTTATCCTGATAGTTTTGCGACTGTGTGTGTGTTGTCACTGGTGCTGAACTTGCCATGTGTTCTCCGTATTTTATTATTATAAATCTATTCTTAAGCTGCCCTGTTTTAGTTTTCAGCTGTCTTTAAACCATCCAGAAGCATTAAAGAGTTGACCTAAGAATTAATAAACACTAACCTTAAATGTAAGCGCTTTCATATGCAATTAAATACGAACAAGCTGTATATTTCAACACTTTTTATTTTTTGTACCCTCATACAGCATTAATTAAGCAAAAACACAGAGCTGATTTCTCTGTAAATGACTAACAAAAGGTTTGTTATTAATGACAAAATTATCACTACCACCCCATTCACCGCTTTTATCTAAAAACTTTGTATACGGTGTGGCTACGGCTTCTTTTCAAATAGAAGGCGGATCACAAGATCGTCTCCCATGTATTTGGGACACTTTTTGCGATACACCCAATAAAATAGTCGATAGCTCAGACGGTCATACCGCGTGCGATCACTATAACCTTTGGCGTGATGATATAGACCTTATTGAGTCACTTGGCGTAGATGCTTACAGGCTTTCTATTTCATGGCCGCGCGTGATGACCCAAGAAGGAAAGTTAAATCCTGTAGGCGTTAAGTTTTATACTGATATTTTAGATGAGCTAAAACGTCGCAATATTAAAGCCTTTGTTACTTTGTACCACTGGGATTTACCGCAGCACCTTGAAGATGAAGGCGGTTGGCTTAACAGACAAACAGCTTACGCTTTTGAACATTACGTAAATTTAATTACCAAAGCCTTTGGCGATCGCGTTCACTCTTATGCCACATTGAATGAACCATTTTGTAGTGCGTTTTTAGGTTACGAAATTGGTATTCATGCCCCAGGTAAAGTGGGTAAAGAATATGGCCGTAAAGCAGCGCACCATTTATTATTAGCCCACGGACTCGCTATGAGCGTATTAAAGCAAAACTCGCCTAATACATTAAATGGCATAGTGCTTAACTTTACGCCGTGTTATAGCCTTACTCAAAGTGATGAAGACTTAAAAGCCACTGCATTTGCAGATGATTACCTTAATCAGTGGTATATCAAACCAATAATTGATGGCCAATATCCTGATATAATTAATCAATTACCATTAAACCATCAGCCTGAGATTTTTGAAGGCGACATGGAATTAATTTCGCAACCAATCGATTACCTAGGCATAAACTTTTATACCCGCCAAGTTTATAAGGCGCACCCTACTGATATTTATGAGCCTATTGCACCTACAGGCCCGCTAACTGATATGGGATGGGAAATTTACCCGCAATCGTTCACCGACTTGCTCGTATCGCTTAATAAAACATACACGCTACCGCCTATTTATATAACCGAAAATGGCGCAGCCATGCCCGATACTTATAATAATGGCGAAGTTAACGACTTAGATCGTTTAAGTTATTATAATACCCACTTAAACGCGGTTCATAATGCGATTGAACAAGGTGTTACTATTCATGGCTACTTTGCTTGGAGCTTAATGGATAACTTTGAATGGGCAGAAGGCTACTTAAAACGTTTTGGTATTGTGTATGTAGATTATAAGACGCAGCAACGCACTATCAAAAATAGTGGCTTAGCTTATAAAGAACTCATCTCTAAAAGATAAGAATATACCCATAACTAAAAACAAGTATAAAGCGGGATAAATAATCATGGTCAGTGTAAAAGAAAAAATAGCGTATGGCTTAGGCGACACCGCCAGTAATATTATTTTTCAAACAGTTATGATGTTTTTAATGCTGTACTACACAGACGTAGTGGGTTTATCACCCGCTGTTGTCGGTACTATGTTTTTAGCAGTACGTATTTTTGATGCCGTAACCGACCCATTAATGGGCAACCTTGCTGACAAAACACATACGCGCTGGGGGCACTTTCGCCCCTACCTACTTTGGCTTTCACTTCCTTTTGCCATTATTAGTATTTTAGCGTTTACTACGCCTAATTTAGAAGGCACCGATAAAATAGTTTACGCCTTTACTACTTACACACTCCTAATGGTGGCTTACACCGCTATCAATATTCCTTATTGTGCACTGGGCGGTGTACTTACAAGCGACGTAAAAGAGCGCGTGACTATTCAGTCTTACCGCTTTGTATTTGGTATGTTAGGCGGTGTAATAGTAGCGGGTTGTACTATGCCAATGGTTGAGTACTTTGGCCAAGGCGATGCAGCTAAGGGCTATCAATACACCATGACTGCAATGAGCATTTTAGGATTTGTACTGTTTTTACTTTGTTTTTTAGGCACAAAAGAGCGTATACAACAGCCAAAAGAGCAAAACATTCCTTTTACACAAAGTGTTAAAGCATTAATTAAAAACGATCAATGGCGAACGCTTTGCTTAGCTGCGTTCTTTTTACTTACCGGTCAAGTATTAAGGCTTACGCTTGCTGTTTACTACGTAAAATACTATTTAGGTCGAGACGATTTAATCACCCTCTTTATGACTCTAGGCGTTGCAGCAAGCATGCTAGGGTGTGCTTTAGCTCAACCGCTTGCAAAGCGCTTTTGTAAAATAAAAGCCTATATAAGCTTACAAGTTATTGCTGCCGCTATTTGCGGATTTAGCTACTTTATTAGTGAAGATCAATTAGTACTCGCATTTACAGCCTTTATTTTATGGAAATTCTTTTTAGATATGGCTACCCCACTGTTGTGGGCAAAAATGGCCGACACTATAGATTACGGGCATGAAAAAACTGGTGTACGCATTACCGGTTTAGTTTATTCAGGTGTCATATTTTTTATTAAAATGGGCGTGGCAGTAGGCGGCGCAATTGCAGGCTGGTTGTTATCTTTTTATAGCTATCAGGCTGATGTAGTACAAACTATTGATACTCAACACGGTATTTTGCTCTCATTTACTGTGTTACCTGCTTTTGGATCTTTATTTGTTGCCTACATAATGAAAAAATATACACTGACTAATCAGGTTGTTGAAAATATTCAATCTAAACTAACAACTAGGGTCTGTTGATCTTTCAAGGTTAAATTTGCAGCAGTCTGTTTGGTATTTAGGCAAGGCAGAGCCTATGTAGTGTGGTTATTCCCCATAAATGGGCGATAACGTAGCATTAATGCCAAACAGGCGCAGCCCAAAGGGTTCTTTCTAGGGGCTATTTACTCTTTGTTGCTCGGTTTTTACTTAGCCCACTAGGTTACAAACCTCGCGCCGCGATTAAATAGCCCCTAGTTTGAACAAATTTTAATCCACAAAGATCAACAGACCCTAGTTAAGGATAAGCGAGTGAACAAATAACATGGCAACAATTTATCAAGTCTCAGAGCTTGCGGGCGTATCGTTAGCCACCGTTTCTCGCGTGATGAACAAAAATACCCGTGTAAGCGATAAAACCAAAAAAAAAGTGCTTGATGCCATGGAGCAGCTTGGCTACAAGCCTAACTCAATAGCGCAATCTTTAGCCTCTAACTGTACTAACAGTGTCGGTATTTTAGTATCTGAGTTACATGGTCCTTTCTTTGCCCAAATGATGGCAGGTATTGAATCGGAGCTTCGAGCTGCGGGTAAACACGTTATTATTACCACCGGCCACAGTGAAGAAGACAAAGAACAAGAAGGCATTGAGTTTTTAATTAGCAGACGCTGCGATGCTATTATTTTGCACGTAGAAGCCGTTTCAGACGACTACCTAATAAAACTAAGTAAAGGCTCTACGCCCGTTTATTTAATGAGCCGTTACGTAGAGCAATTAAAAGATAACTGTATCAGCCTAGATAATCAATTAGGTGGCTACCTAGCCACTAAATCGATATTAAATCACGGCCATACACAAATAGCGTACATTGCAGGTCCGCAGTTTAAAGCCGATGCTTTTAACCGCTTAGAGGGTCATAAACAAGCACTCACAGAGGCTGGTATTAAATTTGATCCTGCGCTTTATTACATTGGGGACTTTAACGAAACCGGTGGTAGTAAAGGCTTAAAACATTTTATTGATGAAAAGCTCAGCTTTACTGCACTAGTGTGCGCCAATGACGAAATGGCGTCTGGTGCTATGAAATATGCTCGAGAGCACGGTTATAATTTACCAAACGATTTATCGATTGTTGGATTTGATAACGTTATTTTTGCAAACTATCTGTACCCTACACTCACGACCATAGATAATCCTGTCGGAAAAATGGGCGAAATGGCTGCTAAATTAGTGCTTAAAGATGTCTATCAAAATAAAAATCTTGTTATAAATCGCTTTTTTGAACCTACTTTAATGCAGCGCGATTCATCGGCACCACTTATTAAATAAAGACTAAAAGCGAATACTAATTTTGGTACAAAAAAGCGGCTAAATGCCGCTTTTGTATGTGAGCTACTTAACAATCCAAGGCGTTACTTTAATAACCTGCGATATATCGCCAAGTGATGCGGTATCATCTTCCCAGTTATCTTCAACTGCAAAATAACACACAGACTTTTCGCACGTTATGCTCTTATCATCAAATTGCATTGGGCTTTTAAATGTAACCGCCACGCCCTTTTGCTCTGGTAATAAAAACCACATTAATTTACTTACAAAAAAGCCCGACAAGTCAGTTAACAACTCATCAAGTTCTTCGTTAATGGTATATAACGACTGCTTTGAAAACGTTAAATCTTCAAGTTCGTTTGCTTCTATTTGAAGTTTTAATTGGCAATCATGATCTGGATTTTGTGGCTGCACCACAATAACAGCTTTATCTGTATCAAGTTGCTTATCGAACGGTAATAGTAATTGTGCTTTATCTGTAAAGTTAAGTGGGTACTCGTTCTTTTCAGTTAAAATAGTGCCGCTTTTAATGGCACACGCTTCGTTAGTTGCTATATCACTTATATAAAAATTAACTCGCGCATATTGAAAGTCGCCTTTGTTAACAACTTTTAATCGGTCATAAAAACCGTCATACGACATAACAAATTCTCTAGCATTAACATTAAATGCACTCATGCCCAGCAGCACTAACGCAATGGCGTTGGTGCAATTAAAAATGTATTTATTCATCAAAGTAGGCTCTATTTTGGCTAATCATCGTGTTTAGCTCTTCTATATACGCTTCACCGCGCTCAGAGTAAGACATTAAACCATGTGTAAGTTCAGTCGCTAAAATTGGTTTTTGCTCAAGACGTAAGTTTTCACGTATTGCGCGCAAATCTTTATAAGCAGGATGCGTATTTATGTTTTTAAAATAAGAGTTTATAGCAGCTCTTACCGATTTAAACGCAGCAACTTCGTGTGCAGCTTCAGTATTACGGCGTTTTGGTACCATGCCACAACCTTTTGTGTAACACCACTGACCAAAAAAGTTAAGGCCAATACGTGCAAAACGCGATGTGCCCCACGCAGATTCATTTGCAGCTTGCATAAGCGCTAATTCTTTAGGAATTATATCAACACGGCGTAGTGCTTGCGTAAGTATTAGCGTATCAATGCTGGTTGGTAAGCCGTACGACTTTAATATTGCTGCAATATCTTTGCTTTGCTTTTTTTCTAAAGGTAATTCGTTTTGTAGCATCATGCGTGCTATTTCAAGCTTAGCGCGTTGCTGTAATATTTTTTTGTTTTCGGCTTCAACGTGCGGACGAATAAAGCTAAAAAATGCATGTTTTTTTTCTTTAACATCACTAAATTCTGAAAACTTTGGCAGTTTTACATTATGTAATGGTTTTTCTTTTTTCTTCACTTTTTTTGGTTGTTCTGACGTTTGTTCATTTAGCTCAACATCATCATTTTGTATAAACGGATATGCAAGCGCCCATACAAAAAACACGGTTAGTAAAAGCTTAAAAATCGTTTTTAACATGTATTCTCTCTTTGAAACAACAACTATGCATGGTTAATACACAAGCATACGAAGGCGCATTATACCTAAGCCACTTTATAAACGCGAATAACTGGGGTTTGATGACCTTTTACGGTTGAATTTTCAGCAATGTATTTGGGTTTTAGATAAAACAGAGCCTATGTAATGCATTTGTTCATTCGCAATTTATAAGTCCATGGGTATACTGAGCAAAGTTTAATAATATTAACTATGTGTGAGTAAGCAGTATGGATAAACAATGGCAAAGCCGAATAATAGAGCAATATAAACATCGTCCTAACGATAACCGCTCGCCATGGCAGGTCGACCGTTCGCGTATTATTCATGCCGCAGCATTTAGGCGTTTGCAAGCTAAAACCCAAATTATGGGTATTGGCCTAAACGACTTTTACCGCACTCGCCTTACCCACTCTTTAGAAGTATCGCAAATTGGTACCGGCATATTGCGCCATTTAAAAGCGCAACATAGCGACTTTACGCACTTTCCATCAACTGGACTGCTCGAAACACTGTGTTTAGCGCACGATATTGGCCATCCACCCTTCGGCCACGGTGGCGAAATAGCGCTAAATTACATGATGCGCGATCACGGTGGTTTTGAAGGTAACGCACAAACACTGCGCATAGTTGCAAAACTTGAGCCCTACAGTAATGGCCACGGCATGAACCTAACTCGTCGTACTTTATTAGGTTTTATAAAATACCCCGCGTTTATTAATACGCTTTGGCATACCATTCCCGATGCCACAACCGGTCGTGCATTTATTAAAGCTGATGATTGGCGACCTGCCAAAGGGTTGTACAACGACGATGCAGCCATATTCAATTGGATAGTAGAACCACTGAGTCAAAACGATAAAACGTTGCTGGGTAACCATGCCGCTATTGATAAGTACCGCGCTAAAACAACGTATAAATCGCTCGATAGCGCAATAATGGAACATGCCGACGATATAGCATACGCCGTACACGACTTAGAAGATGCCATTGCAACCCATGTACTTACGCTAGACGATTGGCAAACTCATGCTCTACCTCATTTAAAAGCACTAAATTTTGACTGGTTAAACACCATGCTTGAGTCGCTCACGAAGCGTTTGTTTTCAAAAAATGATTATGAGCGAAAAGATGCCATAGGTGAGCTGGTTAATACCTTTATTATTCATATACATTTAGATATACAAAACGATGACTTTGAATGCCCTATTTTAAAGTACACCGCTAAATTAGATGCCCAATACGACAGTGTATTGCAAATACTTAAGCATTTTGTGTTTCAACGTTTAATACGCGACCCCGAAATGCAGCAAATAGAATTCAAAGGTCAAAACTTACTAATAGAGTTATTTACCGCGTTTGCTAGCGATCCGCTGCGTTTATTGCCCGAAACAACACAAGCACAATACATCGAAGCGCAAAAGCAAAACCAAGGTATGCGTATAATTTGCGATTATTTGAGCGGAATGACCGACGAATACGCTTATAAAACGTATCAACGATTGTTTTCACCTATGCAGTAGCTGAATGCTAACTGCTAACTGCTAACTGCTAACATTAAAAAGGCCGAGTAAATCAAATTTACTCGGCCTTTTTGCTCAGCTATTAAAGTTAGCTATTTAGTTAAAGCGCTTTTATAACGACTCTACGCCCATGTTGTATAACGTAAAACCAAATATATCAGCGTACTGCTCAATTGTTTTACTCGTTGGAGTACCTGCACCATGCCCCGCATTGGTTTCTATGCGAATAAGCGTTGGGTTATTACCTGTTTGCTTTGCTTGAAGCTCAGCGGCAAACTTAAACGAATGCGAAGGAACAACGCGGTCATCATGATCGCCGGTTGTAATCATAGTCGCTGGATACTCAACACCTGCTTTTACATTATGAAGTGGTGAATAACCTTTTATGTATTCAAACATTTCTTTGCTTTGCTCACTGGTGCCGTAGTCGTATGCCCAACCAGCACCCGCAGTAAATGTATGGTAGCGCAGCATATCAAGTACACCTACAGCAGGTAGAGCCACCTGAAATAAGTCTGGGCGCTGAGTCATTACTGCGCCAACTAACAAACCACCATTAGATCCACCGCGAAGTGCTAAACGCTTTTTAGACGTGTACTTTTTATCTTTTAAATACTCAGCAGCCGCAATAAAGTCGTCAAACACATTTTGCTTTTGCAATTTAGTGCCGGCATTGTGCCAGTCTTTACCGTACTCACCACCACCGCGAATATTAGCAACGGCGTACACACCACCTTGCTCAAGCCATACTGCATTAACGGGGCTAAAGCTTGGCGTTAAACTAATATTAAAACCACCGTAACCGTATAAAATAGTAGGGTTTGAACCATCAAGCTTAATGCCTGTTTTATAGGTAATTACCATCGGTATTTTAGTGCCGTCTTTTGATGTGTAAAACACTTGCTCAGACGTGTAATCATCACTATTAAAATCAATAGCCGACTTACGATAAACACCCGATTCACCCGTAGTTACATCAAACGTATAAGTAGTACCTGGTGTTTTGTAGTTAGTGAACGAATAATAAAGCGTTGTTTGATCTTTTTTACCGCTAAAACCACGTGCAGTACCCACGCCTGGTAATGTAATTTCGCGAATTAACTCACCTTTTTTGTTGTACTGTTTTACCTGCGAAATCGCATCAACCATGTAGTTGGCAAAAAAGGTATCGCCACCTTTTGTAAGATTTAGTACGTTTTTGGTTTCTGGAATTAAATCAACCCAATTTTCAGGGCTTGGGTTACTTGCATCAACCGTCACTACTTTCTTGTTTGGTGCATTAAGGTTAGTAACTAAAAACAGCATGCTGCCTTCGTTATCAATAACCGATGTATCTGAATCAGTATTTCCAACAACCGTTACAAACTCACTGTTTTCTTTTGTTAAATCTTTAATAAACAGCTTATTGCCTGACGTAGACGTACTTGCCGAAATAAGTAGGTAGCGGCCGTCATGAGTTACATCCGCGCCTACATAGCGATGTTTTTGCTCATCAGTTTCACCAAATACAACACTATCAGCAGATTGTGCAGTACCTAGCTTATGGTAATACGCTTTATGCTGATCTGTTTTAGCCGAAAGCTCACTGCCTTTAGGTTTTTCGTAACTTGAATAATAAAAACCTTCGTTGCCTAACCAATCAATGCCACTAAATTTAACGTCAACAAGCGCTTCTTCAACTTGCTCTTTAGTATGTGCATCAATAACTATAATTTTACGCCAATCGCTACCACCTTCAGATATTTGATACGCGAGCAATGAGCCATCTTTTGAAAACGATAAACCCGACATAGACGTCGTACCATCGTCACTAAACTTGTTTGGATCTAAAAATACTTCTACGTCGCCGCCATCTTTACTGCGATACAAAACATATTGATTTTGCAGGCCATCGTTTTTATAAAAATAGGTGTAATCGCCTTCAGTAAAAGGAGGACCTATTTTTTCGTAGTTCATTAGTTTTTCAAGGCGCTGCTTTAACTTATCGCGATAAGGTATTTGTTCTAAATAAGAAAACGTTAAATTGTTTTGCGTTTTAACCCAATCGGCAGTTTCATCGCTCATATCATCTTCAAGCCAACGATATGGGTCGCTAACGGCTTCTTCAAAGTAGGTATCTACGACATCGCCTTTTTTTGTTTCTGGGTATATAACTGCGTTAACTTGCTTCATAGGTGCTTTTACTTCTTCTTGAGTTACCGTATTAGTTGGCTCTGAACAGCCGCTAAGCGCTACAATTACAGCACATGCTAGAGTGTGTTTAAACATCCTGAGTTCCATTCTTATTTATTAATAGTGCGACTAAGTTATTAACTTTTAGCCCTTTTGTCTATTTAGATGCGTTAAGCGTCATTTATCGCTGTAAACAAATGTAAACTTACGCTTTAATAGCACGACCCTCATAAAATAAAAAACAATAAAAGAGCACACAATGCAAAGTACAAACCCCACATTTAAAAGCTTTAAAGCCTTCTATCCTTATTATTTAAAAGAGCACCGCAACGTGACTTGCCGTCGCTTACATTTTGTAGGAAGTACACTTGTTCTTGCTGTAATCGCAATAGCATTATTAAAACAACACTACAGTTTATTGTGGCTATTACCTGTTATTGGATATGGGTTTGCGTGGATCGGGCATTTCTTTTTTGAAAAAAACCGCCCAGCTACTTTTAAACACCCTTTTTACAGTTTGTGGGGAGATTGGGTAATATTTAAAGATATGCTTATTGGAAAAATTAAATTTTAACACTATTTTTAGCACTCTTTTTTATACCAATTACTTATAAAAACAAAATTGCTTCATGCTTTAAAGTATAGGTTCGATTAAGTAGTACATAATTTATAAACCACTCGTCAAATGTTAATTTAGTTAACATTTAATGGGTGTATTTTTATTTTATATTTTTAAAAATATTTATAGCTCAACAGTTGTTTATTGCCAGCCCAATAAAAATGGCTTCTTACTTGTAATTAGTCATACCCGCCAAGCTCATCTTACCAGTTAATTAAATGTTAAACTTAATTTTTAAATATAATTCATTATCCATCAATTACTTAGCAATTACCTTCCTATATAACTAAAACAATGGCGATTATAAAAAACAATCAAATGTAATTATAAAAACACCTAAATTAATTGAATGTTATTCAATTGACTGGCTTTGTTAATTAAGTATATGTTCAAGGTAACAAAAAAGTTTATACCAATCCGCTTAATTAAGTGATCTATTTTGAGGACGGAAAAACGTGTTGATAGCTAGGCAAAAAATTCGCTATTTAGTTGCTCTAAATGAGAATTTTTTAACGCAGGTAACGGCACGTTTAGCCCCTAAAAATGATTAAGTATTATTGCGGGTTGGTATTAATCTTTTTGTACAAAAATAAAATAATTCAATGGGTATGGGGAAATACAGCATGAATAGAAAACCGTTATTTAAATTACAGCAATCAGTACCACAAATATTACTCGCAATGAGCGCATCAGCTGCACTAGTTGGTTCGCTCTCAGTAAATGCTGTAGAGCAAGAAACCAAAGCA
This sequence comes from Pseudoalteromonas sp. SWYJZ98, assembly GCF_015864495.1. Classification (NCBI taxonomy): domain Bacteria; kingdom Pseudomonadati; phylum Pseudomonadota; class Gammaproteobacteria; order Alteromonadales; family Pseudoalteromonadaceae; genus Pseudoalteromonas; species Pseudoalteromonas sp. SWYJZ98. The sequence goes on from NZ_JADYXA010000034.1 coordinate 25,513, forward strand.
GAAGAAAACATCGAACAAATAAGCGTAATTGGCTCTCGCCGATTAGGCCGTACAGTAGAAGACAGCGCAGTACCCATCGATATAATTGGTGCAGATGCACTTAAAAATTCAGGCTTTACTGAAACGAATGCCCTGCTCAGCAGTTTATTACCTAGCTTTAACTTTCCGCAAGCATCACTTACTGATGGCAGCGACCATGTTCGCCCTGCTCAACTTCGTGGTTTAGCACCTGATCACACTTTAGTGCTTGTTAATGGTAAGCGTCGCCATAGCAATGCATTACTTAACTTAAATGGCTCAACGGGTCGTGGTTCATCATCAGTTGATTTAAATGCTATTCCAGCAAATGCTATCGACCGCATTGAAGTATTACGTGATGGTGCAGCAGCCCAATATGGCTCTGATGCTATAGCCGGTGTTATTAATATTGTGCTTAAAAGTGCCAGCAGCGGTGGCTCAGTGGCGGCTATATATGGTGCTAACGTAACCGAAATGGACGGTGTACCACAGCTTGAGTCTGTATCTGAAGGCAGTGATGGTAATTTAGCCTTTACCGAAGGGGGCGATCGCTCTTTAACAGACGGCCAAACACTAACGCTGCAAGGTAATATGGGTTTTGAACTTGGCGATAATGGCTTTTTAAACATTTCAACAGAATACCGCGACCGCCATTCAACTAACCGCTCTGACTACGATAACCGTGAAAACTACGCACGATTAGATGATGGCTCTCTCGACCCACGTGAACTTACCGTAAATCGATATAACCATAACTTTGGTAATGGCGATGTAGAAGACTTTTCAGTGTTTTATAACGCGGGGTATCAATTAACAAACGAAGTAGATTTATATTCGTTTGGCTCTTACAGCAAACGCGAAGGCGAAGGCGGCGGTTTTTATCGCCGTGCAAGCGATAGCCGTAATATAGAAGAAGTTTATCCTGATGGCTTTTTGCCTGTTATCACCTCAGACATAGATGACTTTTCACTGGCACTTGGCGCTAAAGGTTTTGTAAGTGAATGGAATTACGATGTATCGGCCGTATATGGTCAAGATGCATTTGAGTTTGGTGTAATAAATAGCTTGAATACCTCATACGGCCCGACTAGCCAAACAAGCTTTGATGCAGGAACACTTACCTACGATCAACTTACTTTAAACGTTGATTTTAGCCGCGAAGTAGACGTCAGCTTTTTAGAAAGCTCGGTAAGTGTAGCTGTAGGTGCTGAGTATCGCCGCGAAGGATACCAAATAGATGCAGGCGAAGAAGCTTCATATGCACAAGGGTCATTTGGCCCAGGCGGCGAAGTAACCGACCCAGTTGATGGCCCATTTGGCGCAGCGGGCGCACAAGTATTCCCAGGGTTTACACCCGAGTCTGAGGGCGACAATAGCCGCCATAACGTGAGCTTGTATATAGACCTTGAAACCTACCTAACCGACGATTGGAATTTAGCGGTTGCCGCCCGTTATGAAGATTACTCAGACTTTGGCGATACACTTAACGGTAAAGTTGCGACTCGTTATTCATTAACTGAAGACTTAGCGCTGCGCGCCTCTGTATCAACTGGCTTTAGAGCACCCTCTTTGCAGCAACAATACTTTACCTCAGTGGCCACTGTATTTGTTGATGGCGAACCAACCGAAACAGGTACGTTCGCACCAAGCAGCGATGTAGCAAAAGCACTGGGCTCACCTGGTCTTGATGCTGAAGAAGCTACTAACTACGGCGTTGGTTTTACATGGTCTACCGACTTTAATTTCAGCTTATCGGTTGATTACTACCAAATATTAATTGATGACCGCATTGTGTTATCAAACAACTTATCGGGCGATGCTATTGCCGATTTACTTCAAGGCACAGGCGCTAACCAAGGTCGTTTCTTCTTAAATGCAATTGACAGTAAGACCCGTGGTGTGGATGTGGTTGCCTCATATAATGTAGCAACTGATGGTTATGGCGATTTAGCCTTTAACCTAGGTTACAACTACGGTAAAAATGAAGTAACAAATATTATCGACCCACCAGCAGAGCTTCAAGGTGCAGGGTTTGATCAAGACAACTTGTTCTCAGGCACTGAGCTACGTCGTTTTGAAGTAAGCACACCGCGTAATAAGTACAACTTAAGCGCAACATGGACTAACGACGACATACGTACCACGCTTAGAACAACACGTTACGGCGAAACTCAAGACCCTTCAGATATCCCAGAACGTAACGAAGTGCTTAAGCCTAAATGGATAACCGACTTGGATGTCGCCTACTCGCTTAGCGAAAACTTATCGCTGAGCTTAGGGGCTAATAACATTTTTGATGTTTATCCAGATGCAACCCGTGAAAATGTTGACGATGTAACCACCTTCTCACGTTTATTTGCTTACTCTAGCTTCTCGCCGTATGGATTTAACGGACGCTACGTGTACGGTAAAATAGAAATGAAGTTCTAATAAGCAAAGCTTAAAGTAACCAAACACACAAAAGCCACCGATTGGGTGGCTTTTTAATGCGAGTTGCTGATAAATCTATAATTAGATTTTAGTTAACCAGCCGTGTTTGTCTTCACTTTTACCCCATTGAATATCGTTCAATGCTTGGCGAAGGCGCGCAGTAGTTGGGCCTGGCTCGCCAGTACCTACTTTGTATTCTTTGTCGTTATGAATAAACGTACCCACAGCAGTTAGTACAGCTGCAGTGCCCGAAAGCGCCGCTTCAGTACCTGGTTTAGCAGCACGCTCTAATAACTCAGTAACGCTAAAGTTACGCTCGCTTACCGTCATACCTAAATCTTTGGCTATGGTTAAAATACTATTACGCGTTACACCATGTAAAAACGTGCTATCGAGCGCTTTAGTAATAATTTCGTTGCCATCAATAAGTATAAAGTTAGCAGCACCGGTTTCTTGTACGTCGCCACCTGGGCAAAATAAAATTTGGTCTGCCTGATACTTAGTTCGTGCAGCACTAATAGGTGCTAGAGCACTGGCGTAGTTACCACCACTTTTTACCATTCCCATGTGCGGGGCGCAGCGCATGCCATCTTCTTCAAGCAGCACGCGCAGTGCAGTTGCACCACCGGCAAAGTAATCACCTACTGGCGATAGTAACGTGTACAAAAGCGAGCTCATTGATGGCGCTGCTGCTTTACCAATTGCCGCCTCAGTACCAATGTGCGTTGGGCGAATATACATAGAGCCCGGCGGTAAAGGCGTTTCATCTGCGTATTCGCGCATAATATCGATAATCATCGTTTTTAGCATATCGCTGTCAAAACTCGGTAAGCTTAATAGCGCTGAGCTTTGTTGCATGCGTGCAATGTTTGCATCCATTCTAAAAAGATAAACAGAACCATCTTCATGGCGAAAGGCTTTTAAGCCTTCAAAACATGTACTTGAATAATGAAGAACGTGCGCACCAGCATGAAGTTCAAGTTTATCGGAAGGGACAATTGAGCTTTCGCTCCATTTATTATCAGAAAAACGAGCTTGAATCATCTGCGGCATAAACACGGTACCAAATGCGGCCATTTTAATCTCTCTTGTGTGGTCTATTTTCCTCCATTGTATGACAATCACACGCTATTTAACCATAGCTAAAGTAAGGCTTTTTTAATTTACTATGAGAAATTTTTGCAAGTGCTGTTTACTAATTAACCGCACGGGGTGCTATAAACAAAAAAATCGGCTAATGCAGTTACACTAGCCAATTCTTAAAGGTAAATAATTTACTTGAACGAATATCTAATAATACGTTTTAACACTGAGGTATACTGTTTAAAAAAGTTACCTGTATGGTAATCAATACCGTGTTTTTTCAAAACGGCTTGTACTTGAGGTGCAACTTCTTGATAGCGCGAAGACGGCATATCAGGAAATAAGTGATGCTCTATTTGGCAGCTCAAATGCCCCGTTAAAACATGAAACCAATGCGACCCTTTAATATTAGACGAGCCCAGTACTTGGCGATAATACCACTGCCCTTGCGTTTCGTTTACGCAGTCTTCTTGCTTAAAAGTTTGCGTTTCTTCAGTAAAGTGACCACAAAATATTATGGTCGACGTCCATAAATTACGGATTAAGTTTGCCACTAAATTACCCGCAAATACCCATAAAAATAAAGGCCCTGCAAGTAACGGAAATATCGCATAATCTTTAATTAACTGGCGAGCGCCTTTACTAAAAAAGCGTTGCTTTAATGTAGAGTGTGATACAAGCCCTTCGCGGTTTTCTTTCTTTTTACCAATAAAAACACGCTCTGCAGCTAGCTCGTGATACGACACACCCCACTGAAATAACACACTTAAATTAATATACGTAAAAAACTGCCATACATTTTTAAAGCGCCACTTAAAATCATCGCTTAAACGCAACAAGCCATAACCAAAGTCTCTGTCTTTACCAATAATATTAGTATAAGTATGGTGCTCAAAGTTATGAACGCGGTGCCAACTTTGTCCATCGCACGCTATGTCCCATTCATAATGCTGTGAGTTAAGTTGCTTGTCGTTCATCCAATCGTATTGACCATGCATTACATTGTGGCCAATTTCCATATTGTCTAAAATTTTAGCAAGTGCTAATAACAACACGCCTGCAACCCATAATAATGGCTGAATAAAACCAAGCATTAGCAAAATTCGCCCGCTCCATTCACACACTCGCTGTTTGCGTACAACAGAGCGAATATAGTCAGCATCTTGTTGGCCAACTTTGCCAAGGGTGTCCATTTTAATGGCATCTAGCTCGTTTGCGAGCATGTCGTAGTTAATGTTTTTCATAATTGTAACTCCAAATCACTAACAGGTTGGCTTACGCAAAGTTGTATTAATTGCTCGCCGTTGTCACTCAATTCACCTGTTTTTAAATTACGTACCACGCCTGACTTTTTAATACATTGGCATTGATGGCAAATACCAATACCGCAACCGCGTTTAACGGGTAGCTTTTTTTCTTCAAACTGAGTCAGTAAAACATCGTTGCCCGATATAACATGGGCACTGGCGTTAATTTTTACATTAAATTGGCTGTCGTCGTTTAAGCTAGGCAACGCTAAACCAAAGGCTTCTTGGTAGTAATTTAGCTTATGCGTTTTAGCAAAATCGCTCACCGTTTGCATAAATGCTGCAGGGCCACAGCAGTAAATATCTGGGTTTTCCCACGGCTTAATATTGCTGGTTATATCGCTTGATTGCTCACGCGTTAATAATAAAAACGAAAAATGCTCAAATTGCGCTGCCAACTCACTTAGCTCATCAACACATTGATGCTCAGTGGCTTTTGCGTAATACACCAACGACACTTTTTGCGTAGTTTGGCTTAAGTAATTATCAAGCATAGGTGTTATACCCGAGCCGCCTGCAATAAAAGTGACTGGCGTGTGTGTATTTTTGAATACAAAGTCGCCACTTGGCGCAGAAATATTACACCACAAACCCGCTTTTAATGCGCTGCTGAGTAAGCCAGTAAAGCGCCCTTGCGCATTTGTTTTGATTAGTAAGCGCACTAAACCTGTATTTTTAAATTGCTGAGCGCTTGAAGCCACGGTAAAAACGCGTGTTAATAATCGCCCATTAATTTCAACCGTTAAACTTATATGCTGCCCTGACGTATGCGCCTGCCATTGTTTGCTTGGCTTAAGTAGCACACTTACAAAACCGCCATCAAGCACAGCTGTACTAACTACTTGCGCCCTAAACTGCCCTGCACGCCACGTAGGTTTAAACACCTGCATTACGGGCTCTATGTAGCCTGCAAAACTTTGATGGTGTAAAAACCATTTTGAAAATTGGTTTAATACTTGAGTCATCATGGTTAAATCTCTATCAAATCTTAATTACTTTGAACTTACACGTGTACGCTCAAATTTTAAGTTTTCAACCCCAATAGAGTAATTATTCAATTTTTATTAGCGCAATTTGCTTAAACAATTTCTGTTAGGAGATAATTTTAAAATATGTAAGTGTGCATTTTTCATTCAACTCAACACTTAACAAATTTATTTATGCCATGATAAGGTTATGTAAGATTGGATTAATTTTGGAAGCCATAATGATAAATTTAATGTCACATAACACACTCCATAAACTAATAAATACGGGCTTAGCCGTTGCTATATTTGCTACTAACGCACCCGCGCATGCAAAAAGCGATTACGTAAAAAACTATAAACAGCTCGATACTTTATCGCTTAGCGTTAACGCAGTAACAGCGGCAGAAGGTGTGGTTATACCATGGGCTATTGAGCCTTTAGCTAATGGTGATTTATTGATATCTGAGCGCAGTGGAGCGTTATTTTTATTACCTAAAAATACCACTAAATTAACTAAGGTCTCTGGGCTTCCTGACATTGACGCTAATGGCCAAGGTGGATTGCTTGATTTAGCACTACACACCGATAGTAAGCAAAACCAATGGCTGTACTTTAGTTACTCAAGTAGTGAAGGCAAAGGAAGCGGAAGTAACACCGCCTTAATGCGCGCCAAGCTAAATAGCGATCATACGCAGTTGTCTGATCAGCAATTGCTATACAAAGGCGAGCATAATAGTACCAAAGGCCAGCACTACGGCAGCCGTATTGTGTTTGATGATGAAGGTTATGTTTATTTTTCAATTGGCGATCGCGGCTCGCGCGACATAAACCCGCAAGATCTCACTCGTGATGGCGGTAAAATTTATCGCTTACACGAAAATGGTAATATCCCAAGTGATAATCCGTTTGTTAAACAAAAAGATGCAAAACATGCAGCATGGTCTTATGGACATCGTAACCCACAAGGCATGTGGTTTAATAATCAAAACAATATTTTATGGTCTCACGAGCACGGACCACGCGGCGGCGATGAACTTAATATAATAAAAAAAGGCGCTAACTACGGATGGCCTTTAGTAAGCTATGGCGTTAACTACAGCGGTACCAAGTTTACCGACCTTAAAGAAAAAGACGGCATGCAATCGCCCGTATTACATTGGACCCCTTCAATTGCCCCTTCCGATATGTTGTATGTAACGAGTGATAAATACCCAAAGCTTAAAGGTAAGCTATTACTAGCATCAATGAAATTTGCATTCATTAGCGCACTAGAGCTCTCAAAAGGTAAGGTTGTTAAGCAATATAAAATACTCGATGGAATTGGCAGAGTACGCAGCTTAGCCCAAGGCAGTGATGGTTTTATTTATTTAGGTATTGATGGGCAAGGTATTAAACGCCTAGAGCCAGAAACGTAAGCATTAGAACCAGAACTAGCACACAGTACGTTAATAATTACACCCTGTTTACTCTGCGCTTTAAAAGCGCAAAGTAAACATTTTCACCAAACAAAGAACTATTAAGCCCATTAATGCGTACACTAACTACATATAATTTAATAAATTAAGAGAATGCTAATGTTTTCATTTTTAAAGCCTGATCCCGTAAAAAAACTGCGTAAAGAATACGACGTAAAACTAGAGCAAGGCATGCAGGCACAAAGAAAAGGCGACATTAAAAGCTTCGCTATGTTAAGTGCAGAAGCAGAAAAAATCTGGAGTGAAATAGAAACTCTAGAGGCTAAAAAAGCCAAATAATACCAATCGTGTTAAGTTATTAGACATTTATAGCGACGGATAAATAAAGTGATAACAAGGCATAAATTTCGACATGTAGTTGTTCTACATGAGAAATTTATAACGCCGTTAACGCTGTATTTAGCACGCTAGAAAAGCTAAATATTTAAGTCGATTGGTATCAGTATACTTAAACTCGTCTGCCCTGTTTTAAAAGTAGGTAGATGCGTTTAGTAAATAATTAATGACCTCGTTTTTACAGCCTCAACCATCCTTAAACCAACTTTTATAATACGCCTACACAAATAAGCGTACTTAAAGCGGTTGCTTACGTTATCGCAGCCATTTTTTACTGGCTGTTAAATGATTTACAAGGTTGGCATCTTACGATTTATTGGTATATCAGCGTCGGAAACAGCAATCCTTACAACAGAGCGAACGAGTTAGCGGGCGAGCCTGCTGAATAGAATCAATGAGTTAACCTGCTGAATTGCTAAGGCTAGTAGCGGCTATGCGAGTGAAAAATATCATTGCTTAGCTGTTAAATATTAGGTTTAATAGAGACATAATAAACGCTGAGTAACGCAGGGATAGCTTAGATACGATATACACGTCAATGAAATTGGCTAGATATCGTTAGGCCATAAAAAGCAAATTCCCATAGCATAAACAATACCAACGCGAACACACCGAGCAGGTAGCGCCTCAGTCCAACAAGCGATTATGCAACACAAACTGCGTATTGCATAAATACTAAAGTGTTAAGTGTTTCTCAACAATGGAGTTGTAAATGAGCAAGTATTATCCCCCAACCTACGAGCAAGAACAGTTCCATTGTTTGCATTGTAGTGTTTATGCAAAACAACATTGGTCAAGTTTGTATAACCATAAATACAATCGAGCTCTAGGAACAGACTTTACTTGCAGTACTTGTTCTCACTGTAACAAGGAGTGTTTTTGGTATAACGAAATTATGATTGTACCTTCGTCTGCTCCTGTCCCACCGCCTCACTTAGATTTACCTGATTCATGTATAGATGATTACAATGAGGCTAGAGATATTGTTGCTAGGTCGCCGCGAGCATCTGCAGCTCTTTTAAGACTCGCTATTCAAAAGCTATTATCTGAGTTAGGTGAAAAAGGTAAAAATATTAACGAAGATATAGGCTCGTTGGTATCAAAAGGATTGCCCGTGGAAGTACAGCAAGCATTAGATTATTGTCGAGTTGTTGGGAATAATGCCGTGCATCCAGGGGAAATAGAAATAAGCGATAAACCAGATATTGCACATAGCCTATTTGAAATGATTAACTTCATTGTAGAAGTGAGGATCTCTCAACCTAAAAAAATAGCCGATTTGTATAATGTTCTTCCTGCTGGAGCGCTAAAGGCAGTAGAAAAACGTGATGGTGTCAAAAACACTTAACAAGCACTTTAAACGGAACAAAAACAGTTGTCTATCGTTCGTTCCTCACAAGGTTATAACCAACAATTCTGTCCGCTTAAGCGGGCGTTGAGGCTGTAGAATTACTCTTTTTTAAGAAAAACAGCTTGTTTTATAGGTTCCAAATGCATTTCCTAATGCTTTAAAAACACTTAGAGTTAATTACAGGAACTCATTTTTAATTGAATTTGGCTGTTGGAGTTATTCTACAACCTCGTTATGCGTATAGGGAATTACTGTGTCTTTCGATAATATTATATTTTTATTTAGTACCTGTTTCATTGTATGGATTATTTCTTATCTATTAAGGCCTTTTTTACCTGATAAATACAATGAAGTTGTTCTAGAGATTGGGCATAGGTTTCTTCTGTTATTAATTTCCATACCAACTGTAGTTAGAAATACGTGGGTTTTTAGTTCTTCGATTATGTACTACTTAGGCATGTTTTCGATATTAGGTTTATTTTTAATTGGTTTGTTTATGTTTCTTTATACATTGCTTTTACAATTTGGTATTCAGTACTCTGAATTTGAACCTATTTATAAAGTGCTGGTTATAGTTGCTGAAAATAAAGCTGCATGGGCAGGAGCTACAATTGTAATAGCAACTACTGTCGCAGTTGGTCACATGTGGAACTTACGTATTAATTCAGCAAAATTTGATGAAGAAATGAAAAAATTTAAAAGAGAAGAACAAGAAGCATTTGAAAAAAAGAGAGAAAACATTAGTAAAAAAGAGTTTAACTCTATATATCCAGGCTAATACTCAAACGAACGCTAAATAGTTGGCTAGCTTCGTTCCTCGAAATTATTTTCGCGCCGCTCAGTAAGGCGCTATAAGCAAAAAGGTGTGTTACTTGAAATATCGTTTAACAATTAATGCCGCAGGTCGATCTCCTGTTTTAGAAATAGACGAAGAAAAGTTTAACTCTATTGTGACCGCGCTTAATCAATTATCTGCTGCAATGGCGATTGAAGAAAAATATGAGTTGTTAATCGGTAATTATTTAGACCTTGAAAAAGAAGTTCTTAATGTGACAGCGGAAGATATTCTTTATAGCTCCTCGGAATATTCTGGGTTTTTCGATATTAGATTGGCCTGTAATAAGCGAATTGTAAACTTATTAACATCAACGAAATTATATATTGATCAAATTCAACAGCATACTAAGATCTGCGTACCTGATTCTTCTAGTAAAGTTAAAGCCTTCTTTTCTAAAGAATACGATGAAAATTTTGAATATAGGTTTATGGAAGCACTTCGTAATTATGTGCAACATAGAGGTCTAGCCGTACATGCTACAAAGCATGGTTCTCGTTGGTTACCTCCTGAAGAAAATCGCTTAATGGAATGCGGTACTAAAATTTTCTCGCATAAAAGTGAACTTGAAAATGATAAAGCTTTTAAAAAAGCAGTCGTAAATGAGATGAATGGTAATGTTGAGTTGATTAGTACAACAAGAAAGTATGTTGAATCGATTAATTATGTTCATATTCAGATAAGAGGTTTAATTGAGGAGAGTGTTAAAAACTCAAGAGAGCTGATTGAAGGTGTCATATCAAGCTATGAAGATTCAAATAATGGGCATAGTCTTGGGTTATGTGCGACTGCTTATGAATCAGGAGAACCGATTGATACAATAATTAAAAGGGTGCAGGTGTTTCTTGATTGGGATAATGTTCGCATTAAGTTGGAATCAAAAAATCGTAAGCTAACGAACCTATCTAGGCGCTATGTGACAGGAAATTGCTTATAACAACAATATTCGCCCCCGTTTATTAGACCTCACGATTATTTTTATCATACACATTCTCAGGATTTATTTGCATTAGTAGTGCGGGGTTATCTATTGGCTTAAATCCGTATTGCGCATAAAGCCCGTGGGCATCCGATGTCGCTAATAAAAAGCGCCTGAGCCCTTGCAGCTCAGGGTGCTCTACTATCGTTTTAATAAGTAATTTACTCAGCCCATTACCTTGCAAGTGCGGGGCAATAAATACATCTGCTAAATAGGCAAAGGTTGCTTTATCGGTAACCACTCGGGCAAATCCAACTTGCTGGTTATGATCGCTGTAAACACCAAAGCACATTGAGTTATAAATAACGTTAAAGTTGAGTTTGCTTTTGTCTGTGCTAATTGAGTAGTTACTAATGTTTGCGCTCATAAGTTAATAGTCTTTTTTACCAATGCTTTTATAAGCGTTTATATAACTTTTTCTATAAATAATCTTTAACGTTTTTTAGCTGTTTGTCGTGTACTTTTGAAAGTACTAACAATGAGCAAATAGCCCCAAATAACGCCAGTCCCATATCTGATTGGGTATCCCACACGTAACCTTGCGTGCCTAAAAACGCTTCTGCGTTTTCGCCGCTTAACACTGCAACCCACCACTCTATTAATTCGTAAAAGGCGCTAAATGCTAAACATACCGAAATAACAAAGGTGATTAACCAGCCTCGACCATTTACTACTTTTTTGCGCAGTAAAATTTCGCGTGCTAGTAGTGCAGGTACAAACCCTTGAAAAAAGTGCCCTACTTTGTCGTAGTTATTACGCTCGCTACCAAATAGGTTATCGAACAAAGGGACTTCGGCGTAGGTGTAATGCCCGCCAATCATCAGCACTATGCAATGCGCTAAAATAAATGTATACAAAATAGGGGTAAGTTTAAAGTGGCTATAGGTACTTGCTAGCAGCACTAAACCAATAATTGCGGGGATAACTTCAAGCAGCCATGTAAATTGATCTTTTGGGTTAATACCAGACCAAATTAATACAATAAAAAACAGGCTCAGCCATAAATACTTCATTTAGAATCCTTTTCTAATTTGATCAAATCTACGGCATTTTACGCCTTTGAAATAAACGACGCTACCTATAGTTTATTTTTGCGCTTAGCCTATTAAACAAAGTAGGAAAAAAGCGCTTAATTGTGGGCGCCCAACCACTTAAACCTTTACCAATAATCACTTCGTCTTTTTTATCGCTAATGGCACGAATCATTTTTGAAGCCGCTACGCTTACATCCATGCCATTTTCTATCGACTCTTCTGGTTTATTTTGCGCTATGCCTTGCTCGTTTAGTGAGTTATGTGCAATCGCTGTTTTAATAGAGCCTGGGCAAATTGTTAAACAATGAATATTATGTTGTGCTACTTCTGCACGTAGGCAATCCATAAAGCCAACAACCGCATATTTAGAACCCGAATAACCCGTTCTAAATTTTGAACCTACTTTACCCGCCACACTACTAATAGACACAATTGAGCCACTGCGCCTTGCCACCATAGTAGGCAATATAGCTTTAGTAAGTGCAATTAAGCCAAAGTAATTAACCTCCATTAATTGGCGATACACGTTAAAGTCGTTTTCTAAAAATAAGCTACGCTGCGATACCCCGCCGTTATTAATTAAAATATCAATTGCAGGAAGCTTGCTCATTTGCGCAGTTATTGTGCTCAGTACCTGCTCTGGCTGGGCTAAGTCCAGCGGTACAACCAAGTGCCCCACGCCTTTAAGGGTTGCTTTTAAATCGTTTAGTTTATCTACATTGCGCGCCGATAAAATTACGCGCGCTCCAAGCTCGGAAAATTGTATAGCAAGCTCTTTACCAATACCTGATGATGCGCCGGTGATCCACACGGTTTTATTATTATATTGCATGCGTTATCTGCCTTTTATTGTTATTTATTAGGTTTTATTAAAGTACTTAGTAATGTATTTTACGCTTTTGTAGGGCCTGCTATTGCGTTTACTTCATCTTCTAATGTTTTGTAAAAACCCATTAAAAATAGTAGCTCAACGGTTACGTACAAAGGGCCAATAATTAAACCAATTAGGTCATCTACAAACGCCGGTTTTTTACCTTCGTAATAGTGCCCAATAAACTGCAATACCCAGCCAAATACAAACACAACTACGCCAATACTCAACCAAGGCCAAAACGCCATTGCCGCAATAGGCTGAGCACCAACAAGGAGTAAAGTGAATATCACGGCCATAATAAAGCCAAGCGAAAAGCTCAGCATAAAATAATAAACAACCGACGCTAATACAAAAAGTTGTGCACCATCAATTACTATACTACCAAGGGGTATTTGAATGCGCGCTAGTAAACACAACGCTGCAAATACAATGAGCGGAATACCAATAAAGTGCGTTAGTACATTACGCTTAGAACGATGATACAAACCATATTTACCAAGTTGCTGTTGAAGTGTTTTCATTGTTTTGCCTTTATTTTTATATACCTAGATTCAAATTGTAAGTGCATAACTTGTTTTGGCTAGATTAAGTGGTCAGTTGCTCATAAGCTAACTACTTTTTCTCCGGCAAGAGATTTTACAATGAGACATTACAAACAACTGACCTATGCGCAAAGCTGCCAGATCGCCGTTCTAAAGAAAAGCGGTTTTACGCAACAAAGTAGTGCTGAGCTAACTAATTTATCGCAATCTACGATTTCAAGAGAGCTTTCTAGAAATACAGGTAAGCGAGGTTACAGACACAAACAAGCTCATGAGCGGGCTTTGTTTCGCCGAAGAAGTGCAAGAAAACCGCTTAAGATGACACCTGAAATGATAGCTTTAATTACCCAGAAGCTTAATGAGAAGTGGAGTCCTGAACAAATAACGGGATGGTTACGCAAAGAAAGTGAACAGTCTGTCAGCCATGAATGCATTTATCTGTATATCTGGGAAGATAAAAAAGCAGGTGGTGATTTATACCTACATCTGCGCCGACACGGTAAGAAATATCACAGGCGCAGTCATGGTAAAACAAACCGAGGGCAAATAAAAAATCGCGTTAGCATTGAAGAGCGCCCACAAATAGTTGATGAGAAAGGCCGTATCGGAGATTGGGAAATAGATACCGTCATAG
>NZ_JADYXA010000035.1:0-38776 GCF_015864495.1 Pseudoalteromonas sp. SWYJZ98
ATGCCAATCCATAACTGGAATCTGACATTGTCGCAATTGGCCATCCACTTCGAAGGTAGATTAGATGGTGTGCTAGATATTTAGCAATTTAGGCTGACACAGAATTCTGAACGCCCTCCATTACTACTCTTGCTGCAAGCGTTCGTATAGCCAATCTTTTAGTTCTGTACGTTCGTGTTTTAATAGATGCATTTGTTGATCGCTTATGGGCGCATCTTTGAGCTCTAACACTCTAATCTCTTTATCTAGCTTGTCGTACTTATCTGCTTTTTTTGCAAATTCAGTATCGCTTTCATTTAACTCGGCAATGGTCTTTAAGTACTCTGGAAAGTCATTTGTTAATGAGTGGTCTTCGCCTAATATATTCGCTCCTTAGTAGGATATAAATGAGCTCACAAGTAAGTGAGTTGTATAAGTGAATTACTGCCTTTCATATAATACACTGGGGCTTACATAGATATAATTCAACCATTGAGCCACTAATTTGATGTAGCGCAAACAATCTGTTTATTTTGCTCAGTAAGGCATTTCACCAAAGTATTTAGTAGTGCGATCAATAAATGCACGTACTTTAGAGGTCAATAATTTATTGTTGGGGTATACAGCCTACGTAGGTGTATTAACTAATCGTAAAAAGCTTAGGGTTCGATATTATTGCTCAAGGTGCAAGGAATCCCTGGCTAGAGAAAATAAATTTAAATATCATCATGATTCAATACGTTAGTAAATCTCTTAACCAGAGTTCAAGTTAAGTAAACCAATACCCGCTAAAGGCTTTTAAGCATTTTAGCTAAAAGAGTTAATTTTTAACGCTTTTTGCTAATTTATGTTGGTTAATTAATAGTGGTAGAATGCAGCGCTTAGTACCACTTGTGTAAAGTAGTGGTCAATAATTTATAAGGTCTGTTGTGTAATGCTGTTGATGATCGACAACTACGATTCGTTTACTTACAACTTAGTGCAATATTTTCAGCGTTTAGATCAAGACGTTTTAGTAAAACGTAATGATGAGCTAAGTATTGCACAAATAAAACAGTTAAACCCGCAGCACATCGTGTTATCGCCAGGGCCATGCACCCCTAACGAAGCGGGTATTTCACTAAATGTTGTTGAGCAACTAAAAGGGCAATATCCTATTTTAGGGATTTGCTTGGGGCATCAAACTATCGCACAAGCTTTAGGTGGAGATGTAATTCGTGCTAAAAAAGTAATGCACGGTAAAACATCACCCATAGTTCATACTAATAAAGGGGTGTTTAAAGGCTTAGCTAATCCGTTAACGGTATGTCGTTATCATTCTTTAGTGGTTAAAGCGCAAACTCTGCCTAAAGAGCTTGAAGTAACCGCATGGACTCAAACTGAGCAAGGCGAGTTTGACGAAATTATGGGGTTGTTACACAATGAACTTGCTATCGAAGGTGTGCAGTTTCACCCCGAAGCTATTTTAACTGCTCAAGGCTTAGAACTGCTTGATAACTTTTTAACTCGCTTCTAATGTTATAATACACATAGCATTTTATACTTTATTAATGGATGTCATGACTGAACTTGTAGCCCAGCAGCGTACTGCCAAAATACTAAGCCAACGAGCTCATGACTTATTGCTTGGGCATAGCTTTGCGCATCAGCAAATTGGTTTCATTCATACATTAGATATAGATTACGGCGAACCCATGAAGCAGCGTACCTTGCTGCAGGTTGAAGTGGCCGCACAGAATAAACGCCAGCAAAGCAGTACTGCACATCATAAGTACCGCGCTCAAGCGAGTGAGCAACTGCACAAAACAATTGAAACAGCTATATATAAGCAGCTCGAGAATATAGATGGCGTAATTCATAGCACCATAGGTATTGAAGATGGCATTGCCAATATACTCGATATATTAGCGGTAAAGTCAGCGTCGGTAGGGCGTTTAGAGCCATTGGTTAATGATATAAGCTGGTTGGGTAGGGAGTTAGTAACGCTCGTTAATTTACCTTACTATCGTAATCAACGTAGTAAAAACACGTCTGTAAAAGTAGATAAGCCATCGCTCGCCCTTCGTTATATTGGCCTTGATAACTTACAGCTAGTTATTCCTACATTTGCTGCTCGTCATTGGATGCCACATAGCACCGAACCATTTTCGTTATTAAAACGTCGTTTACGTGACAGTGCCATGGCAAACGCGATTGCAGCGCAAAAAATTGCACAAATTAATAATGTAAATGACGTTCATGCATTTACCCTTGGTATGCTTTTAGATGTAGGGCGAATTGCATTAGTGCGCTTGTACTTAAAAACGTTTGAGCAAATATGGCAACGTAAAGTACAGCTAGCCCGAAATGAAAACCAAAAAGATTTACACACCGCTTTATTAGAGCTTCAGCCCGACCCGCTATTTTTAACTACTCTACTTAGCAATAAATCGATAGAAGTAAGCGCTAAGGTAATAGACAAAATGGCTTTTAAATATTTACCGTTTAAAGGGGTAATGCAGCAGCTAGTAAATGGGGTAGATAAGGGCGATACATTACTGCCATTAACAGAAGTAATGCTAAAGGCACGGTGCTATTCTCAATATCTTAATTTAAAAGAACATCAACTTATTGAACCTGATGAAGCTCTAAGCTGGTTTTCGCACTTTAAGCTCACTAAAACGGAACTAAAAACCCTCCAATCGAGTAATTTTACCAATTTAGCTATTCAGATTGACTAAAAATCTGAATTTTTTGTTAATTTTTTTGCGACTAACCATTCATTCTCATCTTATTGTTATATTACATATTTGCCGATTAAAGCGTGTGCGCCTCTGTACTCATGCGGTTAATAGCCTAAAAATAAGCATAAATAGCTATGCAAATAGTTATTCACTATCTATGAAATAATATCTTTAGCCCTTTATTTTCAAGGGATACATGAAAGTTTTTAACGAGACAGATATAAGTAATTCTGAAATAATGTGCGTCTGAAAATTGAACCACAAAGCAATTTTGCGCAATTATCAGGTTACTGATCTTGCCTATAAAGTTGGTTACAAATATTAACCAAACACCTATTTTGATGTTTTGTGTTGCTCACAATTAAGAGGAAATAAAATGACAGTCAATCGCGAATTATTTGATCACGTAATGGTTCCTAACTACGCACCTTCAAGCGTAATTCCTGTTCGAGGCGAAGGCTCTCGCGTATGGGATCAACAAGGTCGAGAGTTTATCGACTTTGCTGGTGGTATTGCAGTTAACTGTCTTGGCCATTGCCACCCTGCATTAGTAGGCGCATTAAAAGAGCAAGGCGAAAAAATCTGGCATCTATCTAACGTAATGACCAATGAGCCGGCACTTCGCCTAGCTAAAAAAATGGTTGATGCGACATTTGCTGAAAAAGTTTACTTTGCCAACTCTGGCGCAGAAGCAAACGAAGCCGCGCTTAAATTAGCGCGTCGCTTTGCACTTGATAAGTTTGGCGCAGAAAAATCACAAATCATCGCGTTTAACAAAGGTTTCCACGGTCGTACATTCTTTACCGTAACTGTTGGCGGCCAAGCTGCATATTCAGATGGTTTTGGTCCTAAGCCTGGCGACATTGTACATTGCGATTACAATGACCTTGCTGCTTTTGAAGCACTTATCAGCGATAAAACATGTGCCGTAATGATGGAACCTCTACAAGGTGAAGGCGGTATTGTTTCGCCAACTGATGAGTTTGCTCAAGGCGTTCGCGATTTATGTACTAAACATAACGCACTGCTTATTTTTGATGAAGTTCAAACAGGTGTTGGTCGTACTGGCGATTTATACGCATACCAAGGCTTAAACGTAGTACCTGATATTTTAACTTCAGCTAAAGCACTTGGCGGCGGTTTTCCTATTGGCGCTATGATCACAACAACTGAAATTGCACACCACCTTAAAGTAGGTACACATGGTTCTACTTATGGCGGTAACCCGCTTGCGTGTGCTGTTGCAGAAGCTGCATTTGATACAGTAAATACTCCAGAAGTACTTGCTGGCGTAAAAGAAAAAGCCGCATTATTTAATGAACTACTTAGCGCGGTTAACGAAAAATACAACGTATTTAGCGAAATCCGTGGCCAAGGTCTATTAATTGGTGCAGTAGTGAACGAGCAATACAAAGGTCGTGCAAAAGAGTTTTTAGTGGCAGGTACTGAGCAAGGCCTTATGTCATTAGTTGCCGGTGCAGACGTAGTACGTTTCACTCCATCTTTAGTAATTCCTGAAGCGGACATTCGCGAAGGTATGGCACGCTTTGAAAAAGCAGTAGCAAGCGTAGTAAACGCATAAGCGACCTAAGCCAACCAATTAAGGGCAAGCACTGCTTGCCCTGCAATTCCTATTTACCGTTATTTATAAGGGAGCAAGCGGACTCATGATGATCCTTCGCCCAATCCAGCAAAATGATTATTCAGCATTACTGAAAATTGCCCACGAATCTGGGCATGGTTTTACGTCTTTGCCTTTAAATGAAGAGCTATTACAAAAAAAGATCGACCATTCAGTAAGCTCATTTGCTAAACAAACGTCACAACCTGGTGACGAAGGCTACCTGTTTGTTCTTGAAGATAGCGAAACCGGTGATGTTGTAGGTACGTCTGCAATTGAAGCTGCGGTAGGGCTTGATGATGCATTTTATCATTATCACTTAAGTAAAGTGATTCACTCTTCGCGTACATTAAACGTCTACAAAGCGGTTGATATTTTAACGCTATGTAACGACTACACAGGTGCTACAGAGCTTTGCACATTGTTTTTAAAAGATGGCTATCGTAAAAATTGTAACGGTAAGCTACTTTCAAAAGCGCGTTTTATGTTTATAAAGCAGCATCAAGAGCGTTTTGCGCAAACAGTAATCGCAGAAATGCGCGGTGTGTCTGACGAAAACGGCAGCAGCCCTTTTTGGCAGTGGCTTGAAGAGCACTTTTTCTCAATGGATTTTCCAACAGCCGATTACCTAACAGGTATTGGTCAAAAGGTTTTCATTGCTGAGCTAATGCCTAAATATCCAATTTACGTAAATTTGCTAAGTAAAGATGCGCAAGCCGTAATAGGTAAAGTACACGACAACACTCGCCCAGCAATCGAGTTATTAAAAAGCGAAGGCTTTACGTTTAATGGCTACGTAGATATTTTTGACGGCGGCCCAACGGTTGAAGCAAAAGTAGATAACATTGCGACTATTCGTAATGCAAATCACTTTAACGTTGAAATTGGCGAAATGACTGGCGACACCATGGTGTTACTAGCTAACGAAAAGCTTGAAGGTTTCAGAGCAACCGTTGCACCAATGACATTTGACGAGCGCGCAAAAAGCCTTATTTTATCGCAAGAAGTAGCAGATGCATTGCATTTGCAAACTGGCGATATTGTTAGTGCAACCACGATTTAATTTAGGAGAAAGTATATGACTCATCCTGCACAATTTATTAATGGTCAATGGTCACAAGGCCAAGGCACAGAATTTAATTCAGTAAATCCTGCAAATAACGACGTTATTTGGCAGGCATCATCAGCAACTGCGGCGCAAGTAGACACCGCAGTAAATGCAGCGCGCGAAGCGTTTTATGTATGGGCTGATAAAAGCTTTACTGAGCGTTTAGAAATAATTAAAGCATTCGCAGCGCAATTAAAAGAAAACAGCGAAGAGCTCGCTATTACTATCGCACAAGAAACAGGTAAGCCACTGTGGGAAACGCGCACAGAAGCGGGTGCTATGGTTGGTAAAATTGCCATTTCTGAAAAAGCATTTTTAGAGCGCACTGGCGATGTAGAAAACGCAATGCCACTTGGCCGTGCGATGATTCGTCATAAGCCACATGGTGTTGTAGCTGTGTTTGGTCCGTATAACTTTCCGGGTCACTTACCTAATGGCCACATTGTGCCAGCGCTTTTAGCAGGTAACACGGTTGTATTTAAACCGTCTGAGCTTACTCCTAAGGTTGCTGAGCTTACGCTTAAACTATGGGAAAAAGCAGGTTTGCCAGCAGGCGTTATCAACCTAGTCCAAGGTGAAGTAGAAACGGGCAAAGCCCTTGCTGCTCACAAAGGGATTGATGGCTTGTTCTTTACGGGTTCTTCTCGTACTGGTCATATTTTACATGAACAGTTTGCGGGTCAACCGGGTAAGATTTTAGCGCTAGAAATGGGTGGTAATAACCCACTTATTATTACTGACGTTGAAGACACTAAAGCGGTTGTTCACGATATTATTCAATCAGCGTTTATTTCAAGCGGCCAGCGTTGTACGTGTGCACGTAAATTGTTTTTACCTAAAGGTAGCAAAGGCGATGCAATTTTAGAGCGTCTTATCACTGCAACTAAAGCGATTAAAGTAGGCAACTACGACGATGCAGATCAGTCATTTATGGGCTCTATGATCTCATCAGCGGCAGCAGCAGGCATGGTTAAAGCGCAAAACGAGCTTGTTGAACTTGGTGGTGAAGTATTAGTAGAGCTTGAGCACACAGCCAATACCGGTTTTGTAACACCAGGTATTATTGAGTGTACAAATATTAGTGACTTCCCAGATGAAGAGCATTTTGGACCACTTTTAAAAGTATTCCGCTTTGACGACTTTGACCAAGCCATTGATAAAGCAAACGATACAACCTTTGGTTTATCGGCTGGTTTATTAAGTGATAGTGCCGCAGATTACGACCATTTCTTACGTCGTATTCGCGCTGGTATTGTTAACTGGAACCGCCCAATTACTGGCGCATCAAGCGCAGCACCATTTGGTGGTATTGGGGCATCGGGTAATCACAGAGCAAGCGCGTATTACGCAGCTGATTACTGTGCATACCCAGTTGCTTCAGTAGAGCTTGAAAAAGTAGCGATGCCAGCAACGCTAAGTCCAGGCTTAAAAATAGATTAAGTAGTAATACTACTTAATCATTATAAAAGTAGCTTCGGCTGCTTTTTTTGTATTGCTATCGTACAAGGCTAGTAATTATCGACTCTTTCTGCTTAAATCAGCATAATTAAATATATTTAGGTGGTTCGCATAATGGTTTTAGATAGGCAAGGGTACGATGATTTGATCATGTATCTAACTCAAAATTTAGCATTGTTTGAGAAGCCAGGCGAAATAAAACCAGGCGCTCCAACAGTAATGGAATTAATCGAAGACGTTATTGCACAAAATGTGATGCTTATTTGCGAGCAGCACACAGACCTCAACACAGAGCAGCGTAGTCAAATTGTACGTGAAGTTGATGGCATAGTTTACGATTTAGAAGAAGTCCTCAGTAGCATCACCTCACAGCCTGTCACGGTTGAACAGCATGCCTTTATAGATGAATTTGCGGGTTTAGTAAAAAACCTCTTTGATAGCGCATTAGCACAACAATCCTAGCCATTTTATAGCCCTGCGTTGCATTTTCATTTGCAACTACGGCTAAGTTGCTTACAATCAAGAAAATATTTTTTTGAGATATAACAATGCAAGCAAATGTAAAATGGGTTGAAGGCGATACGTTTATTGGCCGTTCTAATTCTAACCACAATGTAGTGTTTGATGGCGGTAGCGATAGCGCAGCACCAAGCCCAATGGAAATGGTTTTAATGTCAGTTGGCTGTTGCTCATCAGTTGATGTGGTTAGTATTTTAAAAAAAGCTAAACAAGATTTTTCAGACGTACAAGTGCAACTCAGTGCAGAGCGCGCCGAAACAGCACCGCGCGTGTTTACCAAAATCAACTTACACTTTGTTGTTAAAGGTAATAATGTGTCTGAAAAGCACCTTGCACGTGCAGTTTCACTCTCTGCTGAAAAGTATTGCTCGGTTGCATTAATGCTTGATAAAACAGTAGAAATTACGCATAGCCACGAAGTTGTGCAAGATCAAGCAAAATAACGCTTTTTCCACGAGGAAAATTCGTATAAAATCCGCGAACTTTTCATTCTGCAGGTGCAGAACCCACTAATTTATAGGTTGGTTTATTATGAACAAACCCTTCGATAAACTTAAACTTCATGGCTTTAACAATTTAACCAAAAGTTTAAGCTTTAGTATTTATGATATTTGTTACGCAAAGACCGAGCAACAACGTAAAGAATATATTGAATATATCGATGAGCAGTACAGTGCAGATAGACTAACCGACATTTTAGGTGAAGTTGTTGATATTATTGGTGCTAACATTTTAAATGTAGCGCGCCAAGATTATGAACCGCAAGGCGCAAGTGTCACTATTTTGGTTTCAGAAGAACCAGTAGAAGAGCAGCAAAATTACGATGCTGACGAAGCACCAGGCCCATTACCTGATTCAGTTGTTGCACACCTAGATAAAAGCCATATTTGTGTACACACATACCCAGAAGCTCACCCTGATGATGGTATTTGTACATTCCGTGCTGATATTGAAGTATCTACCTGTGGCATTATTTCGCCACTTAAAGCGTTAAACTTCTTAATTCATAGCCTTGAGTCAGACGTAGTAACAATAGACTACCGCGTTCGTGGTTTTACCCGCGACATAAACGGTGTTAAGCACTACATTGATCATGCTATTAGCTCGATTCAAAACTTCATGACAGAAGATACAAAAGAAGCGTACCAAATGATGGACGTGAACGTGTATCAAGAAAACCTGTTCCATACTAAAATGATGTTAAAAGAAACCGACTTAAATACCTATTTATTCGGCCTTTCTACTGATGAGTTATCGGATGAAGAAGAAGACGAGATCCGCTCTAAGCTGACTCGCGAAATGCAAGAAATATTCTATGGCCGTAACCTGCCAGATACAGAATAATAGCAACGAATTAAATTAAAAATGGCGCTCAGTGAGCGCCATTTTTTTATGCCTAAAAAAGCCCAGCTAATTAACTTAGCTGGGCTTTTGAATATATAGCGTATTAATTAATCATGCTGTAAATAAGTGCAAATACAGCAAGTGAGCCAACCGCTAATATAAATAGCGTGCTTAAACGGTTGCGGTATTTATGAAGTGCAGGCACTTTATAAACTGCAATCATTGGCATGATGAATAAAATCATCGCGATGATAGGGCCCGATAACTGATCCATCATGTCTAAAATACTTGGGTTTTTAACCGCGCAAAACCAAATAGCTAAAAACATAATTAACACACCAATTTTATCAGCCGCTTTTGCGCTTAAGCTTGTTTGCTTAGTTACTAAACCCGTAAAGCTTTCACGTGCCCCTAAAAAGTGACCCAAAAACGACGATGTAATAGCAATAAAGGCAACAAGCGGCCCAAGTGTGGCAATAAACGAGTTATCAGTAATATTAGCAAGGTAGGATAAAACCGATACGTTAGCTGCTTTAGCCGCTGCCATTTGCTCGGCTGTAAGCGACAGCACGCAAGAGAACACAAATGACAGTACAAAGGTAATAAGTAGTAAGCTAGTGCGCTTTAAAATCGCCTCAGACTTATGTGTAGCTTGTTCTCCGTAATGACCGCGTTGCACGTTTACAAAGCTTGAGATAGCCGCTGCGTGGCTAAACGAAAATACAATAATAGGAATCGATAACCACAACGTTTTTCCAAAGCTGCCCATTTCAGGCATTGTCATATCTGGCATTTGCCAGCTTGGGATTAAATAAAGTGATAAAAAGAACAATATACCCACAAGCGGGTAAACTAAAATAGCAAAGGCACGCAGCATTAAGCGCTCGCCGCCCATCATTAAGCTAATCATACCTGCAACTAATACACCCGAAAGCAACACGCGAGAAGGTGACTCCATCCCCATTTGATTAACCATAAAGCTATCAACGGTATTAGTTAAGCCCACACCGTAAATAAGCAAAATTGGGAATATAGATAAAAAGTACAATAAAGAAATTAACCGCCCCGCAGTCACACCAAAGTGCTCTTCAACTACATCGGTAAAATCGGCATCTTTATTTTTTGATGAAAGTACAAAACGCGCTAATCCACGGTGTGCACAAAAGGTCATTGGAAATGCTAAGCATGCCAAAATAATTAACGGCCAAAAACCGCCAATACCAATGTTAATAGGTAAAAATAAAATACCCGCACCAACTGCGGTACCAAAAAGGCTTAAAGTCCACTGCGTATCGTGCAGGTTCCATTTAGAAGTGGGTGTGTTTGAAGGTGTGTGTGCACCTGTTGTTGATGCATTTGAAAGCGTTGCATCTTGAGATGTTGTCATGTGTGTGTTTATCCATTATTTAAATAATAATCGCGCGCAAGAATATAGTTTTCAGCTAAAAATTTCATGTTTTGAGAGGATTTGTAGACTAATTAATTAGACCAAATTGAAGGGTAAGTGTCATGAATACGAAACAGCGGTGTAAAAGTGAGCAACCCCTTAAGCGGCAGCACCACATTATAATTTTAAAGTAGGTTGGTTAGAGCGCAGCGAAACCCAACACGCTATAGTGTCACGCGAGCAGCAAAGCCGAGATAGGCGGTTTTCATAACGCAAAAATAGCGGCTGGTCATTTTTATTAGTTTTCATTTAAAAATCAAAATCTGCCCCGAAAAGCTGTTAAGTAGAAGCCATTGATCTGAACTTCATAGGAGATTTTTATTAAACTCCGTTATACTTCCTGCAATTGAATATGCCAAACGAAGTAAATAGGCCACTAACTGCAATGAGCAAAGAGATTCTCTTCCATACTACTTTTGCGCACGAAACCAGTAAAACATGGGTTGTATTTGTCCATGGAGCAGGTGGTAGTTCGGCAATTTGGTTTCGTCAGCTTAAGGCCTATAAAAAAGAATATAATGTGTTGTTGCTAGATCTTCGTGGTCACGGTAAATCGAATAACTTAGTACAAAACTTTGTTGATAATAATTATTCATTTAATAATGTCTCTAAAGACATTATCGATGTGTTAGATCATAACAATATCACCAGCGCACACTTTGTTGGCATTTCATTGGGCACAATTATTATTCGAAATATTGCTGAAATTGCGCCGCAATATGTTTCTAGCATGGTGCTAGGTGGAGCGGTTACTCGTTTTAATACTCGCAGTAATACATTGGTTTATTTAGGTAATACTTTTAAATACTTCTTGCCTTATATGTGGCTGTATCGCTTATTTGCTTTTATTATGATGCCTAAAAAGCGCCATAAAGAATCTCGACTTTTGTTTGTTCGTGAAGCAAAACGCTTGTGCCAAAAAGAGTTTATAAAATGGTTTAAATTAGCCATGGACGTAAATCCTTTAATGCAATACTTCAAAGAAAAAGACATTGATATTCCCATTCTTTACATTATGGGTAAGGAAGATCATATGTTCCTTGGCCCTGTTAAAGAAATGGTTAAGCGTCATAAAAATAGCGTACTGCAAACTATTCACCATTGCGGCCATGTTTGCAATGTGGAACGTCCTGACTTATTTAATCAGCACTCGCTTTCGTTTATCGCCCAGCAAAATCGTTAAAGGTTGTAGAAGGAATAGGATCGGTACATTCTTTTTTGATTTTCGCCCTAAACTCAAAACAAGACCTAAAGGAATAAAACTCCATTTTTATATCAAAGCGCAGGTTGGGTAGAGCGAAGCGAAACCCAACAAGCCATAGCGTCATTCGAGCGGTAAAGCCAAGAGGCGACTTTATTTCTTAAACTTGCTTATTCAATAATGTTCAATTGATATACACTGGTTAGGTAACGTATTGATAAGGATATTAAGTTGTCGCAAGTTAAAGCACTCCCCATTACAGCCATGCGCTGGCTTTCCCTTTTATTGTGCGCAATTACCGCCGCAACAATTACTGTATTTTTAAGCAAAATCGGTCTTGTACAAAAGGCATATTCAAGTTTAGGCGCTATTTTACATGCCAGTCCTGTTTTACATTACAGCTGTGCATTTTTAGCAGGTATTGGCGTAAAGCTGCTGCTTGATAAGTTTTATATATCGCACCCTAAACGCAGTGTTGTATTTAGCTGGCGATATCCGCCGGTAACGATAAGTGTATTGCTTGGAATATCTCTTATTGTTAGTTATGTGTATGCAACATATTCATATGAAGTATTAGAACAACTGATTGTCCATGCCTTTGTTAGTCTTAAATTTCTGACACTGAGTTTTTTAGCTATTGCAGCGACTATTATTTATCAAGCTAAGTTATTTACAGAAAAGCCGGTATTTTCAGTTGTACTGTGCGCGTTTTCAGCATTTTATTTATTCTCAGCAATAAACTTAATCGAAATAGAGCAAGCATTCTGGGTGTTTTTCTCTATAGCAGCTGCTTATTTAGGTATGTCGATATATTTGCTGTGGGAGCAGCTAAAAGCAACAGATAATGAGTTAAACACTGAATCTAAGCAGAAAGCTGAATTAAAGCTTGAGAATTTAAAAGATTTTCAGCAATGGTTTAAAGACGACTCAATCATTAAAAACACTGAACAATTAGAGCCAGACTTGCAGGTTTATGCAGAGCGTATTGCAGCGAGACTGCAAAGTGGCGGTGATGAAAACGAATGCGAGCTAAGAGGAGCCCAGCACATAGCATTATGTGGAGCTTATGGTTGCGGAAAAAGCAGTATCGTCGAAAGTATTTTGAATGATTTGGCAAAAAACTCTGAAAAAGAGAGTACCTGGATACACAGCGATATATCAACATGGGGCGCTGCAAGCGGCAGTGTTGCGCATGTTGTATTGAGTCATATTATCGACGATATAAGCCAGTATATTGACATGTGTGCCTTTCGTGCGTTACCTAAGCATTACACCGAAGCACTTAAGTCTGGTGGTAGTGTATTTCAGTTTGCATCCACCTTGCTTGCCGGCCCTGTTGATATTGAGCGAAGTTTTCAAAAGCTTAATGACGTTCTTGACGCAACTAACCACAAATTACTGATCACCCTGCAAGATGTAGATCGCGGTACTGGCGATGAAAACGAAAAACGTTTGAATGATATAGCCGCGCTGCTGGATAGATTGAAAGATAAAAATTTAAGTAATATCAACTTTATCGTCGCTATGGGTAATGAGAATGAAGTTGCGGCTGAAGTTATTTCAAAGGCAACTGATTATAGGGAAGACATTGTACGTACTGATATATCTAGGATTTTGATTTCTTTTATTCAAGAAGCTTTAAAAGAAGCAATATCACCTAATGGTTGTGTAATAATTTTATCCCACAAATCATGGGCTGTGAGGCTTCATCCTAAAAGTGTGGAAGATAATTTCAAGATACTTACTTTCAGCAGTCGCACCGAATTCATACTGGCTTTAGAAAAGAGAAATAGTTTTTTCATTGAAGAAGTTAAGGCTTTAAATGCGGTAATTGTTTCAATTAGACAGCTTAAAAAAATATTACGACGAGTGAACCAATCTTGGAATTCTGAACGCTTAATGGGGGAAGTAAACCTACTTTCTTTACTAATGGTTTGTGCTTTAAGGGAGATTAAGCCAGCTTATTTTACTGCATTTGAGGGTAACTATGATTTCCTTGTGAAAGTAGGCTCGGGGAATGTTACCCCAGTAATTAAAGATATAATGAAAATAGATGAGCCACAGTACTTTGAATTTTTTAGAGTTATGTTGGGTCTAGTTCCTAGGGACTATAAAGAGCCAAAAAATGATACAGAATTTGCTATTGATATTGAGGTGCAAAAGTTAGATGCATTGAATCGAATAGCTGATAGTTTTGAAGATAAAGGTAAGGATGAATTAAGCCAATTTCATTTAACTTTTAATAGGGCTTTAATGCCCACTCAGGGCTTAGGTGTTAATGATCCTAATGTTAATTATCTACAGAAAATTATAAAAGAGTCCCCTCTAAGAGAAGAGATAAATGAACAAACTATATTTTCAAGAATTCGTGATGAGGACGAACTTGAAACATTAGCAAAAGAGTTATGTAGTGATGAGCGATATCAATTGGTTTTACTACGCTTCAAAGATGTTTTATTTAAAAGGTCATCGTCATTTACAGATGGAAACCTAAATAAAGTACTTTTTGATTATGTCGCGACTGAAGTCAAAAAAAATAAATATCAAAATGCTGATAATTTTAAAGAGCTTTTTACAAAGCTAGTTATAAAAATATTAAACAAAAATAACTTTCAAAGTGTGATTAAAGAAGTAGCTTCTATTGATGATATTTATCTACTTTCAGCTACCTTTGCAGAGATAAAGAGAGAATTAGAAACATCTAATTCATCTGAGTTTATTGATATTTTAGAAAAACAAAATTTTCCACTTCTAGCTGCGGGTTTACTCGAGCATAAAGTTACTTATGAAATACTGTGCTTTATATCCCAACTAGATAATGGAGCTGCAGGGGAGCCGGGTAAGAAATATTTTGGTGGCCCAAAATATGAGTTTATTTTAGAGCTTCTAAAAGATAAAAAAGATGAACAGTCGCTAAAAATATTAATAGAAGTGTTGTCTACAGATTTCAATGTAGATAGGTCCAACATTTATACTGCGATAAGTTCATTAAGCCCAGATACTAAAGCAAGTTTTATTAGGAGGTTAAGTGGTTTAGAAAATACAGGCTTTGATGAAGAAAAAAGAAGTAAGGCAATGAACAATTTAAGGGAGTAACATTAGATTTGTTTACTACTGAGAACGAACTAGCCTTACTATAACTAATACAATACAGCCCATATATCTATAAAAATGTTCAGAGCATACCTTCGTTGGGTTTCGTTCCACTCAATCCAACCTACGATGTTTAAATTTGCATAGAGCTGCTAGTAGCTAACAGCTCATTGCCATTATTCTTCTATCGCACTTACAATAAAATACGGATTTAAGTACTCATCTTTAGTGTTATAAATAAGCGGGCTGCCATCAAGTTGGGTCACTTTTGCACCGGCTATTTCGGCGATTGCATGGCCTGCGCCTGTATCCCATTCACAAGTTGGGCCTAAGCGCGGGTAAATATCGGCGCTGCCCTCAGCGACTAAACACAGTTTTAGTGAGCTGCCTTTAGACACCATTTCAACCTCGTCAAAGCGTTTTACAAACTCGGCTAAATCGGGTGATGGGTGCGAGCGGCTGCCTACAACTCGAATTAACCCTTTGTTAGGTTTGGTGGTTACTTTAAGCTCAATTCGCTCATCGCCTTTATCTTTAAATGCGCCAATGGCTTCGGCAGCTAAGTACGATACGCCAAGGGCGGGTGCATCAACTACGGCTAAAATAGGAATGCCGTTTTTAATTAGGGCGATGTTTACGGTGAATTCACCGTTCTTTTTAATAAATTCTTTAGTGCCGTCGATTGGGTCAACTAACCAGTAGCTTTTCCACGTTTGGCGTACATCCCAGCTTATGTCGGCGTTTTCTTCACTGAGTATTGGAATGTCAGGTGTGAGCTGTTGAAGCCCTGCCACAATCAGTTTATGAGCTGCTAAATCGGCGTCGGTTACGGGGCTTTCATCGGCTTTGTACTCAACGTTAAAGTCCTTTTCGTAAATTCCCATTATCGCTTGACCTGCTTTGCGGGCAAGGATGAGGGTTTCTTCTAGCAGTTCGGTTTGATTCATGGGGTTAACCTATATTATGTGCTTTTGTTTTAGATACGTTATCAGTTGTGTAACCGATTGGTCTAGGGTGTTTTTACTTGTATCTAAAATTATTTCTGGATTGTTTGGCACTTCGTAGCTTGAATCGATACCAGTGAAGTGTTTTATCTCTCCAGCGCGGGCTTTTTTGTATAAGCCTTTTGGATCGCGGCTTTCGCATACATCCAGTGGAGTATCGATAAAGACTTCAATAAATTCGCCGTCATCTACTAGGTTACGCACCATGTCACGTTCTGCTCTAAAAGGCGATATAAACGCAGTAAGTACTAACAAGCCAGCGTCGGTCATTAGTTTTGCGGTTTCGCCTACGCGGCGTATGTTTTCAATGCGGTCTTCGTCGCTAAAGCCTAGGTCTTTACACAAACCGTGGCGTACGTTGTCGCCATCGAGCAGGTAAGTGTGCGTACCTTGCTGATTAAGCGCTGCTTCTAGTGCGTTTGCTACGGTGCTTTTGCCAGAGCCCGAAAAACCGGTAAACCATAAAATAGCGGGCTTATGTTTTTTTTGCTCACTACGCTGTGCTTTTGTAGTTGCGTAGTTATGCCAAACTATATTTTCATCCATAGTGAGAGTCTCTTATGCTGTGAGCGCAGGTATTAAAACGGAAATACCAGCGGGATCAAGGTTAATACCGTGATTGAATAAATAATAGAAAGGGGTAAGCCCATCACTATGTAATCTTTTAAGCGATAGTTACCCGCGCTATAAACCATTAGATTAGTTTGATACCCAAATGGCGATATAAAGCTGGCTGATGCGCCAAAGGCAACCGCCATAATAAATGGTAGCGGGTCTACATTAAAACCAACCGCGAGCGAGTAAGCAACAGGGAACGACAAGGCAGCTGCTGCGTTATTAGTAATAAGCTCGGTAAATAATACGGTCATTAAAAATATGGCAATAAATGCGCCGTACGGGCCAAAATCCCCAAGTACCATAAACATGGCGTCGGATATTTGCCCGGCAAGTCCGGTGCCTATCATTAACTTGGCAAGGCCAATGGCGCTACCTACAACTACGAGTAACTCGATAGGAAAACGGCGTTTTACTTCGTTAAGTTTTATGGTGCCACTGAGCATTAAGCCAATCAGTAATACTAATAAGCCTTTAACCAGCGGCACTATGCCAATAATACTTAAACCCAGTACTGCGGCAAAGCTTAGTAGCACAATGTTTGATTGCTTAGGTGCAAGGTGGGCTTGTAAGTCAAACCCTGAAATATACACAAATTCGCGCTTTAAGTTAGGCAAGGTATAAAAGTTTTTGCCTGGGGCAAGTATTAGTGAGTCGCCAGCTTGTAATTGCACTTGCCCAAGGCCGCCTTGTAAGCGGTCGTGACCACGGCGAATGGCAATAACAGCAGCATGAAACTGTTCTCTAAAGCGGGCTTCTTTTACGGTTTTGCCAATAAATTTTGAAGATTGACTTACAACTACTTCTACTAAGTGTTCTATGTCTTTTTGATGATTCTCGTGCACTACTTTTAGGCCGTCGAAACGGGTAAGTAATGGCACCGATTTTATGTCACCTACAAACAGCAGCACGTCGTCTTTTTGAATAATTTGCTGTGGAGTGACTGCGCAAATGCGGCTCTCGTCGCGAATAATTTCAGCAAGGAATAAGTCTTTTAAATCACGCAGGCCGTTTTCTTCTACGGTTTGGCCTATTAATTTTGAGCTTGCTTGTACTTTACCTTCTAGGTAAAAAGGCACGACTTCTTGGTCGCTTTTACCGTTGTCGGGTAAGTATTTAAGCATTACTAAAATAGTAATTAGGCCTACGCTTAGCGCGCCTAAACCTACTAAGGTAAAGTCAAAAAAGCCCAGCGGTTCCATGCCCGCATCTACTGCAAAGCCATTGACGATTAAGTTGGTTGATGTACCAATAAGCGTAATAGTGCCGCCCAAAATAGCAGTGTACGACAGCGGTAACAATAGCTTTGAAGGGGAGTGATTAGGATTGTCTTTTATCGCGGTAATAAGCGATGCAACAACGGCGGTATTGTTAGTGAACGACGATAAAAAGGCGGTTGATAACCCCAATTTTGTTACCGATTTTACTAAACTACCTTTAGATAGCGATTGCGCTAACTTTTGAATTAGGGTGGTTTTTTCTATTGCGGTCGACACTAACACCAATAGTACTAAAGTGATAAGCGACGGGTTAGCATAATTAACTAACATGCTTTCAAGATCAATTAATCCGGCTAAATAACTAGTACCAATAGCGCTTACAAATAACCATGCTGGATTAATACGGGTGCCAAAAAGGCACCCGACTAAGGTAAGCATAATGCCTGTTAAAACGAGCTGTTCTACCATGCTTTTAAATTCCTAACAGGCTAAAGTTAACTTATAACTTAGAAATATCAAGCGCTTGCCAATGCGGAAAGTGCTTGCGTACTAAGCTGTTAAATTCAACTTCAAATTCGCTAAAGTTACTTTGCTTTGTTTGGCTTTGCAGTACTTGCTCAATCATACCGGCAGCAACAGTTAGGTTTGATAAGCGATCGATTAGGATAAACGAGCCTGTTTCGTGATTGCTGTGGTACTCGTCTGCCAAAATAGTTTCGGTTAGTTCAAGCGTTACAATCGCAATTTCGTTTAGCTGTAATGAGTCGCTAGTGCCGTGCTCAAGCGTGTTTACATCAATTGTGTAGTCAATTTTTTTAACAATAGCTGAGGTGTTTTTGCTACCTAATTTTAGGTTATAGCTTTTACCCAACACTAATGGCGATTCATGCATCCACACAATTTTAGCTTGCAACTGGTTAGTTACAGCGGCCGTTGAATTTGCAGGTACGATTACATCCCCTCGGCTAATATCAATTTCGTTATTTAGGGTAACGGTAATTGCTTGGCCTGCTTCGGCGCTGTCTAGGTTGCCATCAAAGGTAACAATTTCTTTAATGCTTGATGTTTTACCCGACGGTAATACTTTTATAGCATCGCCTACGTGCATCTTGCCCGATGTAAGTGTGCCCTGAAAACCACGGAAGTTTAAGTTAGGACGCACTACATATTGCACAGGTAGGCGCGCTTCAAAGCCTGTATCTGTTTCGGCTGCTGGCGAATCTTCTAGTAATTCTAGTAGCGGCTTGTCGGTGTAATACGGTGTATGTGCAGAGCGTGTTACTACGTTGTCGCCTTTAAGCGCCGACATAGGCACAAACTTAATGTTTGATACGTTAAGTTGCTCAGCAAATTTAAGGTAATCGGCCTTAATTTTTTCATACACGGTTTCGTCAAAATCAACGATATCCATTTTATTAACGGCAACGACAAACTGCTTAATGCCCAGCGAGTCACAAATAAAGCTATGGCGCTTAGTTTGTACTTGTACGCCGTAACGCGCATCAACCAAAATAATGGCTACATCGCTTGTTGATGCACCCGTTACCATGTTGCGGGTGTATTGCTCGTGCCCAGGTGTGTCGGCAATAATAAATTTACGCTTAGCTGTTGAAAAGTAACGGTACGCTACGTCAATGGTAATGCCTTGCTCACGCTCAGCTTGTAGGCCATCAACCAATAATGCAAGGTCAAGATCTTCACCTGCATTACCTACTTTTTCGTTATCTTTGTGAAGGGCGGCTAGCTGATCTTCATAAATTTGGTGGCTGTCGTGCAGTAGGCGGCCAATTAATGTTGATTTACCGTCATCTACGCTGCCACACGTAAGCATACGCAATAAGCTTTTATCTTGTTGGCGTGCTAGGTAGGCGTCTATGCCTATTTCTTTTACTTCGTTAAATGTATCGTTATTTTGGCTAGACATTAAAAATACCCCTCACGTTTTTTCTTCTCCATTGAGCCTGCTGAATCATGGTCAATAACACGACCTTCACGTTCAGATGACGTAGATAGCAGCATTTCTTCGATGATTTCGGTTAAAGTACTTGCTGTTGATTCAACTGCACCGGTAAGTGGGTAGCAGCCTAGTGTACGAAAACGAACAGATTTCATTTGCGGTACTTCACCTTCATTAAGAGGCATACGCTCATCGTCAACCATAATCAAAGTACCGTCGCGCTCAACTACTGGGCGATCTTTAGCTAGGTACAATGGCACCATTTCGATGTTTTCTTGATAAATGTATTGCCAAATATCAAGCTCAGTCCAGTTAGATAATGGGAAAACACGAATGCTCTCACCCGGATTAACTTGGCTGTTGTAGGTATTCCAAAGCTCTGGGCGTTGGTTTTTAGGATCCCAACGGTGGTGTTTGTCGCGGAACGAATAAACACGCTCCTTTGCGCGTGACTTTTCTTCGTCGCGGCGTGCGCCACCAAATGCAGCATCAAAGCCGTATTTATCTAGCGCTTGTTTTAAGCCTTGGGTTTTCATTATGTCGGTATGTTTACCCGAGCCATGCGTAAACGGGCCTACACCCATTTCAATACCTTCTGGATTTTTGTGTACCAGTAGGTCAAAGCCGTATTCTTTAGCTATACGGTCGCGAAACTCGATCATTTCACGAAACTTCCAGTTGGTGTCTACGTGTAATAACGGAAACGGTATTTTTGCAGGGTAAAATGCTTTACGCGCTAAGTGCAAAAGTACCGACGAATCTTTACCAATAGAGTAAAGCATTACTGGGTTCTCAAACTCAGCGGCGACTTCGCGCATGATTTTGATACTTTCAGCTTCAAGTTGCTGAAGGTGAGTTAAAGCCATTGTTAGTCGTCCTACTAAAATGATTAAAAGTTACAAATTTAAAATTCGGTTATGTATTTGATACATCTGTTAGCGGCTGTGCAAAGCTGCTTGTTTGCTCGTTTTTCCCAAACCACGCTAGTTGCGAGTGCAGGGCGGCTACTTCGCCAATAATGAGTAGTGCAGGCGATATAATGCTGTTGCGTTCAATTAAGTCGGCAAGTTCGCCTAATTGACCTGTTACTACACGCTGATTTTTACGTGTACCGTTTTCGATAATGGCAACAGGGGTGTCGGCTTTGCGGCCATGTTTTAAAAGCTCGCCTTGTATGTGCGGCGATTTAATTACGCCCATGTAAATAGCCAGCGTTTGATTTGCTTTTGCCAGCGATTGCCAATCAAGTTCTTGACCGTCTTTTTTACAGTGGCCAGTTACAAATTGAATGGCTTGTGCATGGTCGCGATGCGTAAGCGGAATACCCGCGTAAGCACTACAACCTGCAGCGGCTGTAATACCCGGTACAATTTGATAATTTACGTTGTTAGCAGCCAGTACTTGTACTTCTTCGCCACCACGGCCATAAATAAACGGGTCACCACCTTTAATGCGGCATACTTTTTTGCCTTGTTTAGCAAGGTCGACCAGCATTTGGTTGGTATCTTCTTGAACAACACTATGATCGCCCAAACGTTTACCTACACAAATAAGGTCAGCATCGCGGCGCACTAGTTCCATAATTTCGTCAGAGACTAAAAAGTCGTAAACGACGACGTCGGCTTGTTGCATAAGTTGCAGTGCTTTAAGTGTTAAAAGCTCTGGATCGCCAGGGCCTGCACCTACTACGTATACTTCGCCTTCAGGTTCTGCTTTTGCATCTAGCATTTGCTCTAGTTGCTGCTGTGCGGCTTGGGTATCGCCGGTTTGTACTTTACTCACAACAGATGAGTCGAACACGCCTTCCCAAAATTGGCGGCGGTCTGAAAAATGCTTAAAGCGTTTTTTTACTTTGTCTCTAAAGCCACCGACAAGTGTTGCAAGTGGGCCAATATGATGCGGAATAAGGGTTTCGAGCTTTTCACGTAAGCGACGCGCAAGTACCGGCGCTGTGCCAGCACTTGATATAGCAATCGTAATTGGGTCACGGTCAACAATGGATGGGAATATAAACGTACATTTAGGTTGGTCATCAACCACGTTTACAAACACATTGCGGGCATTGGCAAGTTCAAATACGTTATTGTTTACTTCATCGCGGTCGGTTGCAGCAATAACAAGCATTTTGCCATCAAGGTGCGATTCATCAAAATAAGCATCAATAAGCGTTACTTCATTATTATGTGCATGCTCTTTTAGTTCGTCGCAAAACCAAGGTGCTACTAAAGTAACGCTTGCTCTCGCTTTTAAAAACGCGCGACATTTGCGTAATGCGACCTCTCCACCGCCAACAACCAATACTGGTTTGTTGTCGAGTTTGGTAAAGATAGGTAAATACTGCACGTTAATAAGACCCCTAAACAAATTCAAATATAAGAAAACGCTTTATTCTGATAAGCAGAATATAGCGGCTATCAATAAGTAAAAAATAATTAAAACCAAGTTGATATAACCAAAAGTTATAATAGGTGGGCTTTTTAGGCCTAAGAGCTAGTTAACAAGGGATTGCGCCGAGTTACA
Organism: Pseudoalteromonas sp. SWYJZ98; assembly: GCF_015864495.1. Classification (NCBI taxonomy): domain Bacteria; kingdom Pseudomonadati; phylum Pseudomonadota; class Gammaproteobacteria; order Alteromonadales; family Pseudoalteromonadaceae; genus Pseudoalteromonas; species Pseudoalteromonas sp. SWYJZ98. Next base: position 21,810 of record NZ_JADYXA010000035.1, read on the forward strand.
AGTAAAATAACCAGCTTATAGTGTTTGGTTATGAGCTATAGCGAGTTTAGTTTAATTTGTTAATATGGAGGCATATCAAATTTTGTACTTATACCATTTGCATTAAATTAGTGATCTATTATAGCGACGAGAAAATAGCTCAATAACAAGGCTAAAATTATGATACATAGTTGTTCTATATAAATAGTTTTTAACCTAGTTAGTGCGTTATTTAATACGCTAAAATGATCATGTTTTTAATAAAATTGGTATTACATAAGCAACGGAGCTCTAATGACACAACACCAAAAAGATGCCGCATTAGCAGTCGCACTGATGGATTTAACAAGCTTAAACACCAGCGATACCACCAAAAGCATTCAAGCACTTGTTGATAGTATAAACCCGACGCTGGGCACGCCTGCCGCTGTATGTGTTTATAGCGACTTTGTTGATGATGCAAAAATAGCACTCGCAGCGCGTGAGCTAAACCACGTAAAAGTCGCAACAGTTACTAACTTTCCAACGGGTGATGCTCCACTGAGTGATGTAATTAACGAAACACTTATTGCTATAGAGCGCGGCGCAGACGAAATTGATTTGGTTATTCCTTATAAAAAACTAATAGCGGGCGATGCTCAAACTGTACTTAGCTATGTAAGCGAAAGTAAAAAAGCGTGTGGGTCGCGCGCGCAACTTAAAGTAATAATAGAAAGCGGCGAGCTAAAAACTGACGCGCTTATTACTCAAGCCACGGAGCTTGCAATTGAAGGCGGTGCTGATTTTGTAAAAACCAGTACGGGTAAAGTGGCTGTAAATGCCACGCTTGAATCAACAAAAATTATGCTAACAGCCATTAAAAACTCAAACAAACGTGTGGGCTTTAAAGCGGCCGGCGGTGTTAAAACTGTTGCTGATGCTAGTGATTATTTAGCGCTAGCACGCGCAATAATGGGTGATGATTATTTGCAAGCAAATACATTTAGGTTTGGTGCTTCAAGCTTGTTAAGTGACGTTTATAAAACCATAGGGAAATAATCAATATCTTTGGATTGTAGGTTTATCTAACCGATTAAATTATTAGCAGTTTAAACAATAATGTAATTAATTAATTAGATTTTCCAATGTGGGTATCTTTTAGGCTTGTGTTAATGAACTGCGTAAGTATAATAGGCATCCACTTTGCAGGGGCGTAGTTCCAATTGGTAGAACAGCGGTCTCCAAAACCGATGGTTGGGAGTTCGAATCTCTCCGCCCCTGCCAGTTTTACTTGTTATTTGAGTAGTCTGAGATTAAAAACCGGTTTAAATTAAGTCTGTTTTTAAGTTTAGATTTTAATGGATTAACCCTGCCGTAGTGTAGGGTTGTTGTGTCTGTAGTTAAGGTAATAATATTATGAGCACGAATGTAGAAACACCATCAAGTGCGATGGAGTCAGTAAAGTGGTTAGTAGCAATCGCGCTACTTGCAGGCGCAGTTGTTGGTAATCACATGTATGCAGATCAATCTGTATTACTACGTGCTATTGGCGTTGTTGTTGCAATAGCGGCCGGATTAGCAATTGCCTCGCAAACATTTAAGGGACGTAACTTTCTTGCTTTCGCTAAAGAAGCTCGAATTGAAGTACGCAAAGTTATTTGGCCAACGCGCCAAGAAACTACCCACACGACATTAATTGTAATGGTTGCAACAGTGATTATGGCACTTATCCTTTGGGGATTAGATGGCATTTTATTCCGCGCTGTAGGCTTTTTAACTGGATTGGAGATCTGATCCCATGTCGGATGAGAACGAGAACAAAGAAATTAAGTTACGTTGGTATGTAGTACAGGCCTTTTCTGGTTACGAAAAGCGTGTAGCTCAAACGTTAATTGAACATATTAAAATCGAAGGTCTAGAATCGAGCTTTGGTGAAATATTAGTACCAACTGAAGAAGTTGTTGAGATGCGCGCTGGCCAAAAGCGTAAATCTGAGCGTAAATTCTTCCCCGGATACGTATTAGTACAAATGGATATGAATGACGCAAGCTGGCACTTAGTGAACAGCACAGAACGCGTTATGGGCTTTATTGGTGGTACGTCTGATCGTCCTGCTCCTATCAGCCCTAAAGAAGCTGAGCGCATTCTTAATCGCCTACAAGAAAATGCTGAAGCACCTAAACCTGCTACATTATTTGAACCAGGTGAAGTTGTACGCGTTACAGATGGTCCATTTGCAGATTTCAGTGGTGTAGTTGAAGAAGTTGACTACGAAAAGAGCCGCGTAAAAGTATCTGTACTTATTTTTGGTCGTTCTACGCCAGTTGAGCTTGAATTCGGTCAAGTTGAGCAAGATAAGTAATTGATTAAAAAAGCTTCGCTAATTTTTATTTAAATTTTGGCATGAAGCTTGAAAAAGGCCGCTGATTAACTTATAATCAGCGGCCTTTTTGTATTAAGGTAAAATTTATTTTTTACTGTGCAAAAAGTACGAAACCAATTTTTAAACTGGGAAGCCGTTAGAGTACGCGTCCTCGCGCGCACAAGGCTGAGACCCACCAAATGAGGTATTTATAATGGCTAAAAAAGTTGAAGCTCTAATCAAGCTACAAGTTGCCGCTGGTATGGCTAATCCTAGTCCTCCAGTAGGTCCTGCACTAGGTCAACACGGTGTAAACATCATGGAATTCTGTAAAGCGTTTAACGCACGTACAGAGTCTATCGAAAAAGGCGCTCCAGTTCCTGTAGTGATCTCTGTTTACGGTGACCGTTCATTTACGTTCGACATGAAAACGCCACCTGCTGCTTACTTACTTAAGAAAGCTGCTGGTATCAAGTCAGGCTCAGGCCGTCCTAACACTGATAAAGTAGGCACAATAACTCGTGCTCAACTTGAAGAAATTGTTGAGACAAAACGAACTGACCTTACAGCTGCCGATATGGACGCAGCGGTTCGCACTATCGCAGGTTCTGCGCGTGCGATGGGCTTGAACGTAGAGGACTAAGAAATGGCTAAATTAACTAAACGTATGCGTACTATCCGCGAAAAAGTGGAAGTAACTAAAGATTACGAAATCAATGAAGCAGTTGCTCTTTTAAAAGAGTTAGCGACAGCTAAATTCGTAGAAAGTGTTGACGTTGCCGTTAACCTTGGTATCGATGCTCGTAAATCTGATCAAAACGTTCGTGGTGCTACTGTACTACCTAACGGTACTGGTCGTGACGTTCGTGTTGCTGTATTCACACAAGGCGCTAATGCAGAAGCTGCAAAAGAAGCCGGTGCTGAATTAGTAGGTATGGAAGATCTTGCTGAACTAGTTAAAAAAGGCGAGATGAACTTTGACGTTGTTGTTGCATCACCAGACGCTATGCGTGTTGTTGGTCAACTAGGTCAAATCTTAGGCCCACGTGGTCTAATGCCAAACCCTAAAACTGGTACTGTAACGCCTAACGTTGCAGAAGCAGTTAAAAATGCTAAAGCAGGTCAAGTACGTTACCGTAATGACAAAAATGGCATCATCCATACTACTATTGGTAAGGTTGATTTCACTGCAGAGCAGTTACAACAAAACCTTGAAGCTCTAATTGTTGCGCTTAAGAAGGCTAAACCTTCTCAAGCTAAAGGTGTTTACTTGAAGAAAGTAACTATCTCTACAACAATGGGCGCAGGTGTTTCTGTTGACCAAAACACTTTAAGCACTATTGTTGCTTAATTGAGTGTTTACATGGCGTGAAATTTGTACTATAATTTCGCGCCATTTTGTTGATTAATTTATTAATTTGCAAAGTAAAGAATTCGGGTTGAAGTCCATAATTTCGTTAAGCCTTCGGGGTTAACGATAAATTGGGCTTCCGTCCAAGACCGTAGGTGGCTTCGGCCTTAATATTCACCTACGTAGACGGTGTAGACCCCAGATAGATTTTTCCTAATCCTTCTGGCTCTCGCCGTAAAAAGCATCTCTACCTTGTTTGGTAGGGAAGAGTAGAACAGGGGAATCCGATAATCGGTACCCCCATTAAACCAGGAGTAACACCCATGGCTTTAAATCTTCAAGGCAAAAAAGCAATAGTTGCTGAAGTCAACGAAGCAGCCAATGGTGCTCTATCTGCAGTTGTTGCAGATTCTCGTGGTGTAACAGTTGGCGCAATCACTGCCCTTCGTAAAGAAGCTCGTGCAAATGGTGTTTGGATGAAAGTTGTCCGTAACACTTTAGCAAAACGTGCTCTTGAAGGAACAGATTTTGAGTGTCTTTCTGATTCATTTGTTGGTCCAAGCTTAATCGCTTTCTCATCAGAGCACCCAGGTGCTGCTGCGCGTATCTTTTCAGATTTCGCGAAAAAGAATGAGAAATTCGAGCTTAAAACGGCCGCTTTTGAAGGAAATGTTGTTGATGCAGCAATGCTTGCTACATTACCTACATACGATGAAGCTGTTGCACGCTTAATGAGTGCTATGAAAGAAGCGTCTGCTGGCAAATTGTGTAAAACAATTGAAGCAGTACGTGTACAGAAAGAAGAGCAAGCTGCTTAATTTTAAGCTGTTTAATCTCACTTTCGGTGTAAAATTTATTTGGACTTAATGTCCGTTAATTATTAGGAAATTTGTAATGTCTGTATCTAAAGACCAAATCCTTGACGCAATTGCTGAAATGTCAGTAATGGACGTTGTTGCTCTTATCGAAGCAATGGAAGAAAAATTCGGCGTAACTGCTGCAGCTGCAATGGTAGCTGGTCCAGCTGCTGAAGCTGCTGAAGAGAAAACAGAATTTGACGTAATCCTTACTGGCGCTGGCGCTAACAAGGTTTCTGCAATCAAAGCTGTTCGTAGCGCAACTGGCCTTGGCCTTAAAGAAGCGAAAGCTCTTGTTGAAGCTGCTCCTACACCTGTTAAAGAAGGTGTATCTAAAGAAGAAGCTGAAGCACTTGCAAAAGATCTTACTGAAGCTGGTGCTGAAGTTGAGGTTAAGTAATTTAGCTTTTGCTAAGTTCGCTGCCTGAGAAATCAGGCAAGGGCTGGTGATTATTTAATCACCGGCCTTTTTGCGCTATAGAGTGATGCACTCTTTTAGTTCAAATAAAATCTGATTTTTTCTTTACTTTCAACGCTTTATAGTTTGCTAGTGTTAAAGTGGGATCTAATTAGAACAACAGTTAAATGTTGTAAAATCTTGGCATAGCTGCCAGTTAAGTCTGTTCTTACAAGAACAGGTCGGGTCAAAGATCAGCAAGCTGAGGAACCCCATGGCTTACTCTTATTCTGAAAAGAAACGTATCCGTAAGGATTTTGGTAAACGTCCACAAGTTTTGGATATACCTTTTTTACTGTCTACACAGTTAGAATCGTTTAAAAAATTCTTAGTGCCGGACGCTGATGGCGATCATGGTTTGGAAGCTGCCTTCCGTTCTGTGTTCCCTATTAAAAGCTACTCGGGAAATTCTGAGCTTCAATACGTAAGTTACCGTATTGGTGAGCCAGTTTTCGATGTAAAAGAATGTCAAATTCGCGGTGTGACTTATTCTGCTCCACTTCGCGTGAAACTGCGTCTTGTTGTTATGGACAAAGAAGCACCAGGCACAGTTAAAGACATTAAAGAGCAAGAAGTTTACATGGGCGAAATTCCGCTCATGACAGATACCGGTACTTTTGTAATCAATGGTACAGAGCGTGTTATCGTTTCTCAGCTACACCGTAGCCCTGGTGTATTCTTTGATAACGACCGCGGTAAAACCCATTCATCGGGTAAAGTATTATATAACGCACGCGTTATACCTTACCGTGGTTCATGGTTAGACTTCGAATTTGATGCAAAAGATAACTTATATGTACGTATTGACCGCCGTCGTAAATTACCGGCGTCTATCATCCTACGTGCACTAGAGTATTCTAGCGAAGAAATCCTAGATATGTTCTTCGATAACACTACGTTTGAAGTAACGAATGGTAAAGTTCTTATGGAACTTGTACCTTCGCGTTTACGTGGTGAAACTGCCGCTTTTGATATCAAGAGCGAAGACGGTGAAGTATTTGTTGAAAGCGGTCGTCGTGTTACGGCTCGCCACATCAAGAGCATCGAGAAGAAAGGCATTAAGCAATTAGAAGTACCACATGAGTACATCATTGGCCGTATTGTAGCTAAAAACTATGTTGATGAGTCAACTGGTGAAGTTATTGCAAATGCAAATGACGAGCTAACTCTAGAGCTAATGGCTGAATTGGTTAAAGCCGGTCACACTAAAATTGATACGTTATATATCAATGAAGTGGACAGCGGTGCTTACATGTCAAATACATTGAACATTGACTCTTCAAGCAGCCGTTTAGAAGCACTAGTAGAAATTTACCGCATGATGCGCCCAGGCGAGCCACCGACGAAAGACGCGGCTGAAGCCTTATTCCAGAACTTGTTCTTCTCTGAAGAGCGTTATGACTTATCTACTGTAGGTCGTATGAAGTTCAATAGCCGTGTTGGTTACGATACAGACACAGGCCCAGGCACATTAAGCAAAGAAGACATCGTGTCTGTTATGAAAGTATTAATTGCTATTCGTAACGGTCAAGGCGATGTTGATGATATCGATCACTTAGGCAACCGTCGTATACGTAGTGTTGGCGAAATGGCTGAGAACCAATTCCGTGTTGGTCTAGTACGTGTTGAACGTGCTGTACGTGAGCGTTTAAGCTTAGGTGACCTTGACGCGATAATGCCACAAGATCTTATTAACGCTAAGCCTATTTCGGCAGCGGTTAAAGAGTTCTTCGGCTCGTCTCAGTTATCACAGTTTATGGACCAAAATAACCCACTATCAGAAGTTACGCATAAACGTCGTATCTCTGCATTAGGTCCGGGCGGTCTAACTCGTGAACGCGCAGGCTTTGAAGTACGTGACGTTCACGTAACTCACTATGGTCGCGTATGTCCAATCGAGACTCCTGAGGGTCCAAACATCGGTCTAATTAACTCGTTGTCTACGTACGCACGTACAAATGACTACGGTTTCTTAGAAACACCTTACCGCAAAGTGGTAGATGGTGTTGTAACTGATGAAGTTGATTACTTATCAGCCATTGAAGAAGGTCAGTTTGTTATCGCACAGGCGAACTCAAACTTAACTGAAACCAATGAGTTTGTTGATGAACTTATTCCATGTCGTCACAAAGGTGAATCTACCTTTATGGGTCGCATGGACCAGCAGTATATGGATGTATCACCACAACAGGTGATCTCTGTAGCGGCAGCACTTATCCCGTTCCTAGAACACGATGATGCTAACCGTGCATTGATGGGTTCAAACATGCAACGTCAAGCAGTACCAACATTGAAAGCGGATAAACCGTTAGTAGGTACTGGTATTGAGTTAACACTAGCGAAAGACTCTGGTGTAACTATCGTTGCTAAACGTGGTGGTGAAGTAATGTATGCTGACGCAAGTCGCATCGTTGTAAATGTACATGAAGAAGAACGCATCCCTGGTGAAGCGGGCATCGACATCTACAACTTAACCAAATACACACGTTCTAACCAAAATACATGTATTAACCAAAAACCAACTTGTATGGTTGGCGAACCGGTTTCTCGTGGTGATGTGTTAGCAGATGGTCCTTCGACTGACTTAGGTGACTTAGCCCTTGGTCAAAACCTTCGCGTGGCATTCATGCCATGGAACGGTTACAACTTCGAAGATTCAATCTTGTTATCAGAGCGCGTAGTTGAAGAAGATCGTCTAACGACTATCCATATTCAAGAACTACAGTGTGTTGCCCGTGATACTAAATTAGGTCCTGAAGAGATCACTGCAGATATCCCGAATGTGGGTGAGTCTGCGCTAGGCAAGCTTGATGAATCAGGCGTTGTATATATTGGTGCTGAAGTTAAAGGCGGCGATATCCTAGTAGGTAAAGTGACTCCTAAAGGCGAGACACAGCTTACACCTGAAGAGAAGCTACTACGTGCTATCTTCGGCGAAAAAGCGTCTGACGTTAAAGACAGCTCTTTACGTGTACCAAACTCTGTAACTGGTACTGTAATTGACGTGCAAGTTTTCACCCGTGATGGTGTTGAAAAAGATAAACGTGCGTTAGAAGTTGAAGATATGCAGCTTCGCGAAGCGAAGAAAGACTTCAACGAAGAGTTCCGTATTTTAGAAGCAGGCGTTTTAGACCGTGCACGCAAGCTACTTATAGCTGCTGGTTTTGATGAAGAAAAACTTGCATCTCTTAATGCTGAAAAAGTACTTACGCAAAGCCTTGCTGAAGAAGACAAGCAAGCTGAGCTTGAGCAACTAGCTGCACAGTACGATGAGCTTAAAGCTGAATACGATAAAAAGTTTGAAAACAAACGTCGTAAAATTACCCAAGGTGATGATTTAGCACCAGGCGTACTTAAGATTGTTAAAGTATACCTAGCTGTTAAACGTCGTATCCAACCGGGTGATAAAATGGCGGGTCGTCACGGTAACAAAGGTGTTATCTCGACTATCGTACCAGTAGAAGATATGCCTTACGATGACAAAGGTCGTACGGTAGATATCGTATTGAATCCACTAGGTGTACCATCGCGTATGAACATCGGTCAGATCCTTGAAACACATATGGGTCTTGCTGCACGTGGTATCGGTGAACGTATTGAAGAGATGATGAAAGAACAACGTGAGCTTCATGAGCTGCGTGAATTCATCAAGCAAGCTTACGAAATTGGTGAATCTCGCCAAGTTGTAGACATTGCTAGCTTCACTGATGACGAAATTCGTCGTCTAGCTGAAAACTTAAAAGGTGGTTTACCAATAGCTACTCCTGCATTTGATGGCGCGAAAGAAAGCGAAATCAAAGACATGCTTGAGCTTGGTGGATATCCTCGAAGTGGTCAGGTTACACTTTATGATGGCCGTACTGGCGATCAGTTTGAACGTCAAGTAACTGTTGGTTACATGTATATGCTTAAACTTAACCACTTGGTTGACGATAAGATGCACGCACGTTCTACTGGTTCTTACAGCCTTGTTACTCAGCAGCCGCTGGGTGGTAAAGCACAGTTCGGTGGCCAGCGTTTTGGTGAGATGGAAGTATGGGCACTTGAAGCTTACGGTGCTGCTTACACTCTACAAGAAATGCTAACAGTGAAATCGGATGACGTGAACGGTCGTACTAAGATGTATAAAAACATCGTTGATGGTAACCATAAAATGGAACCAGGTATGCCAGAATCGTTCAACGTATTGTTGAAAGAAATCCGCTCACTGGGTATCAACATCGAGTTGGAAGAAAATTAAGCCAATTAGATGCTGCAGTTAACGCTGCAGCATCTGTTACGGCTGAATAGAATGTAGGGACGAGACTATCCGTCCTCAAGATTAACTCCGACAGGAGAGCTAAGGTGAAAGACTTACTTAAGTTTCTGAAGCAACAAAATAAGACCGAAGAATTCGATGCAATTCGCATTGGTCTTGCTTCACCAGACATGGTTCGTTCATGGTCATACGGTGAAGTAAAGAAACCTGAGACTATTAACTACCGTACTTTCAAGCCTGAGCGCGACGGCTTATTCTGTGCCCGTATTTTCGGCCCAGTGAAAGATTATGAGTGTTTATGTGGTAAATATAAACGCCTTAAACACCGTGGTGTGATCTGTGAAAAGTGTGGCGTTGAAGTAACACTCACTAAAGTGCGACGCGATCGTATGGGTCATATCGACCTTGCGAGCCCAGTTGCACATATATGGTTTTTAAAATCATTACCGTCACGTATTGGCTTAATGCTAGATATGACGCTTCGTGATATTGAACGTGTTCTTTACTTCGAATCATTCGTAGTAACTGAGCCTGGTATGACAACGCTTGAGCGTGGTCAACTATTAGGTGAAGAAGAATACTTAGATTCACTAGAAGAGCACGGTGATGAATTTGAAGCGAAGATGGGTGCTGAAGCAGTTTTAGACTTGCTTCGTGAACTTGATCTTGCTCAATTAATTGCTGAGATGCGTGAAGAGTTACCAACAATTAACTCTGAAACTAAGCGTAAAAAAATCACTAAACGTCTTAAGTTAATGGAATCGTTCCACCAATCAGGTAATAACCCTGAGTGGATGATCATGACAGTACTTCCAGTATTGCCACCAGATCTACGCCCATTAGTACCATTAGACGGTGGTCGTTTTGCGACATCTGATCTAAATGACCTTTACCGTCGTGTTATTAACCGTAATAACCGTCTTAAGCGTCTACTAGATTTAGCAGCACCAGACATTATTGTACGCAACGAAAAACGTATGTTACAAGAAGCGGTAGATGCGCTACTTGATAACGGTCGTCGTGGTCGTGCAATTACAGGTTCTAACAAACGTCCTCTTAAATCTCTTGCTGATATGATCAAGGGTAAGCAAGGTCGTTTCCGTCAGAATCTACTTGGTAAGCGTGTAGATTATTCAGGCCGTTCTGTTATCACAGTAGGTCCTACACTTAAGCTTCACCAATGTGGTCTTCCTAAGAAGATGGCACTTGAGCTATTCAAACCATTTATCTATGGTAAATTAGAGCGTCGCGGCATGGCTACGACAATCAAAGCAGCTAAGAAGATGGTTGAACGTGAAGTTCCGGAAGTATGGGATGTACTTGACGAAGTAATTCGTGAACATCCAGTATTACTTAACCGTGCACCAACACTTCACCGTTTGGGTATCCAAGCGTTTGAGCCTGTGCTTATCGAAGGTAAAGCGATCCATTTGCATCCATTAGTATGTGCGGCGTACAACGCCGATTTCGATGGTGACCAAATGGCGGTACACGTACCGTTAACAATCGAAGCGCAGCTTGAAGCTCGTGCATTGATGATGTCAACAAACAACATTCTATCTCCTGCGAATGGTGAGCCAATCATCGTTCCTTCACAGGATGTTGTATTGGGTCTTTATTACATGACTCGTGACCGCATTAACGCTAAAGGCGAAGGCGCGATATTTAAAGATCCAAAAGAAGCAGAAAAAGCATACCGCAGTGGCAATGCTGACCTTCACGCAATCGTGAAAGTACGTATTAGCCAATCAGTTAAAAACGAAGACGGCATAGTAGAAGACACTGTTACTGTAATCGATACAACTGTTGGTCGTGCAATTCTATCTTTAATTTTACCTAAAGGTATGCCGTTTGAGTCAATCAACCAAGCATTAGGTAAAAAGCAGATTTCTAGCTTATTGAATGAATGTTACCGTCGTCTAGGTCTTAAAGACACTGTTGTTTTTGCTGACCAAGTTATGTACACCGGTTTCCATTATGCAATGAAATCAGGTGTTTCTATCGGTATTGATGACTTAGTTATCCCACCGGTTAAAGCACAGATCATTGAATCAGCTGAAGCTGAAGTTACTGAAATCAACCAACAATTCCAATCAGGTCTTGTAACGGCTGGTGAAAAGTACAATAAAGTTATCGATATCTGGTCACGTGTAAACGAAAACTTGTCACGTGAGATGATGGCTAACTTGTCAAAAGACACAGTTATTAATGCTAAAGGTGAAGAAGTAGAGCAACCGTCATTTAACTCAGTGTTTATGATGGCCGACTCAGGTGCTCGTGGTAGTGCTGCACAGATTCGTCAGTTGGCGGGTATGCGTGGTCTAATGGCACGTCCAGATGGTTCAATCATCGAGACGCCAATCACAGCTAACTTCCGTGAAGGTCTAAACGTACTTCAGTACTTCATCTCAACGCATGGTGCGCGTAAAGGTCTTGCCGATACTGCACTTAAAACAGCTAACTCGGGTTACCTAACGCGTCGTCTAGTAGACGTTGCACAAGATTTGGTAATCAACGAAGATGATTGTGGCACAGAAGATGGCTTAACAATGAAACCGCTTATTGAAGGTGGTGATGTTGTAGAAGCACTTCGTGAACGTGTTCTTGGTCGTGTTGTTGCTGAAGATATTGTAATTCCAGGTACTAATACTGTACTTGTTGAGCGTAATATCATGCTTGACGAAAAACTGTGTGACCTTTTAGAAGAGCACTCAGTGGATGAAGTTCGCGTACGTTCTGTTATCACATGTGATAACGACTTTGGTGTATGTGCTAAGTGTTATGGTCGTGACCTTGCACGTGGTCATATCATCAACGCGGGTGAATCAGTAGGTGTTATCGCGGCGCAGTCAATCGGTGAGCCGGGTACACAGCTTACGATGCGTACATTCCACATCGGTGGTGCGGCATCAAGAGCGTCAGCTGAAAATAATGTACAAGTTAAAACTAACGGTACATTAAAACTTCATAACGCTAAATATGTATTAAATACAGATGGTAAGATTGTTATTACCTCACGTTCTACTGAGATCACTATCATTGATAGCTATGGTCGTGAAAAAGAACGTTATAAAGTACCTTACGGTGCGGTATTAACAGTGCAAGACAATGCTGAAGTTCAAGGTAACGACATCGTTGCTACTTGGGACCCGCATAGTCACCCAATCGTTCTTGAGCATAAGTCAAAAGTATCGTTTAGCGACATCGATGACTCAAATACTGAAGCACAGACTGATGAACTAACAGGTTTAACCCGTGTAGTTGTTAAAGATCTTGCTAAAGTAAATACTAAAGAACCTAAGCTTATCATTGAAAGTGAAGAGCGCGGTCTGCAAGAAACACGTCTTCCTTCATTCACTACGATTGAAGTTATTGACGGCGTTACAGCAAACCCTGGTGACGTGTTAGCACGTATACCACAAGAAGGTTCGAAAACTCGTGATATCACGGGTGGTCTACCACGCGTAGCCGACTTATTTGAAGCGCGTAAACCTAAAGAGCCAGCTATCTTAGCTGAGATCACAGGTACTATTAGCTTCGGTAAAGAGACTAAAGGTAAGAAACGTTTAGTTATTACTCCAGCTGAAGGTGATCATTACGAAGAAATGATTCCTAAGTGGCGTCAACTTAACGTGTTTGAAGGTGAGCAAGTGTCTAAAGGTGAAGTTATCGCCGATGGTCCTGAATCGCCGCATGACATCTTACGCCTACGTGGTGTGACTCATGTTGCTAACTACATCGTTAACGAAGTGCAAGAGGTTTACCGTTTGCAAGGCGTTAAGATCAATGACAAGCACATTGAAACAATTATCCGTCAGATGATTCGTAAATGTACCATTATACACGGCGGTGATACTGACTTCTTAGCCGGTGAACAAATCGAAGTGGCGCGCGTTAATATCGCAAACCGTGACCTTGAAAAACAAGGTAAGATACCAGCTAAGTTTGAAATCCAGTTAATGGGTATCACAAAAGCATCACTAGCAACAGAATCTTTCATCTCTGCAGCGTCTTTCCAAGAGACAACACGTGTTCTTACAGATGCGGCAGTGAATGGTAAGAGCGATGAGCTTCGCGGTCTTAAAGAAAACGTAATTGTGGGTCGTTTGATCCCAGCCGGTACCGGTTTTGCGTATCATCAAGAACGTATGGCTCGCCGTAAACAAAGCAAAGTAGTAGTAGAAGAGCAAACAGTAAGTGCAGAAGAGGCGACTCAAGCACTTACAGACGCTCTAAATGCTGATTTGTCTGGAAATCAATAAACTGTTCTTAATCAATAGATTAAGTGATCGTAAGGCAGTTATATGCTGTCTTACGATTAGTTTAGGTTGACAGGTTAAACTTTGCTCATTAAAATTCCGCCACCCATTTACTTGTGTGCTTAATGCAGGCTCGTAAATAAAGGGCGGATTTTTTATTTTTTTCAGTAGTAATTTTAATTTCAGGAGCTATTTAAATGGCAACTATTAACCAGCTAGTGCGTAAGCCACGCCGTAGCAAGGTTACGAAAAGTAACTCAGCTGCACTAAAAGCGTGTCCGCAAAAGCGCGGTGTATGTACTCGCGTATATACAACTACACCTAAGAAACCAAACTCGGCGTTACGTAAAGTAGCACGTGTACGTTTAACTAACGGTTTCGAAGTAACTTCATACATTGGCGGTGAAGGTCATAACCTTCAAGAGCATAGTGTAATCCTAATCCGTGGTGGTCGTGTTAAAGATTTACCAGGTGTGCGTTTTCACACTGTTCGTGGTGCACTTGACTGTGCAGGCGTTAGCGATCGTCGTCAAGCTCGTTCTAAATACGGTGCAAAACGCCCTAAAGGGTAATTGTATTCCGTTAGTAAGGCCAAGCACTAAATATTTATAATTATTGTTTTGGGTGATTGACTCGAAAGAGCAAACCTGAATAAACCGGAGATACAAAATGCCTAGAAGACGCGTAATCGGTCAACGTAAAATTCTTCCAGATCCTAAGTTCGGATCGGAACTTCTTGCTAAATTCGTTAACATCGTGATGTTAGACGGCAAGAAATCTACTGCTGAAAAAATTGTTTATGGTGCGCTAGACGTGGCTGCTGAGAAATCAGGCAAGTCGCACCTAGAAATCTTTGAAACTGCACTTGATAACATCCGCCCACAGGTAGAAGTTAAATCTCGCCGTGTTGGTGGTTCAACTTATCAAGTACCAGTTGAAGTACGTCCAGTTCGTCGTAACGCATTAGGTATGCGTTGGTTAGTAGACGCTGCACGTAAGCGTGGCGAAAAATCTATGGGCTTACGTTTAGCTCAAGAAATCGTTGACGCTTCTGATAATAAAGGCACTGCGGTTAAGAAACGTGAAGACGTTCACCGTATGGCTGAAGCGAATAAAGCATTCGCTCATTACCGTTGGTAATCTGTCTTTAACCTTTAAGAGGATCATATGGCACGTACAACTCCACTTGAGCGCTATCGTAATATAGGTATTGTTGCTCACGTAGATGCAGGCAAAACCACCACAACAGAACGTGTTCTGTTCTACACAGGTCTTTCTCATAAGATCGGTGAAGTACATGATGGCGCTGCAACTATGGATTGGATGGAGCAGGAACAAGAGCGTGGTATCACAATCACTTCTGCTGCAACAACGTGTTTTTGGAAAGGGATGGACGCTCAATTTGACGCCCATCGTATCAATATTATTGATACTCCAGGACACGTAGATTTCACTATCGAAGTAGAGCGTTCTTTACGCGTATTAGATGGTGCGGTAGTTGTTCTTTGTGCTTCATCTGGTGTACAGCCGCAAACTGAGACAGTTTGGCGTCAAGCGAACAAATACGAAGTTCCGAGAATGATCTTCGTAAATAAAATGGATCGCACGGGCGCAGACTTCTTAGCAGTGGTCAGCCAGGTGAAATCTCGTCTTGGAGCAACGCCTGTTCCAATTCAGTTGCCTGTAGGCGCTGAGGACGACTTTAAAGGTGTTATTGACCTTATAAAAATGAAAGTGATTAACTGGAACGAAGCGGACCAGGGTATGACTTTCTCTTATGAGGCAATACCGGCAGAACTTCTGGAATTAGCTGAAGAATGGCGCGCTCATTTAGTTGAAAGCGCTGCTGAAGCAACAGAAGAACTAATGGATAAATACTTAGAAGGTGAAGAGTTAAGTGAAGCAGAAATTAAAAATGCTTTACGCCAACGAACATTAGCAAATGAGATTGTTCCAGTTACTTGTGGTAGCGCATTTAAAAACAAAGGCGTTCAAGCTGTGCTTGATGGCGTTGTTGAATATATGCCGTCACCAGAGCAAGTGAAACATATCCAAGGTATCTTAGAGAATGGTACTGAGGAAGAACGTCCAGCTAATGATAAAGCGCCGTTTGCTGCACTCGCATTTAAGATTGCAACAGACCCGTTCGTTGGAACCTTGACCTTTTTCCGTGTTTACTCTGGTACTGTTAAACAGGGTGACACGGTATATAATCCAGTAAAAAGTAAGCGTGAGCGACTTGGCCGTATCGTACAGATGCATTCAAACTCTCGTGAAGAGATCAAAGAAGTTTTCGCAGGCGACATCGCGGCAGCTATTGGTCTTAAAGACGTAACAACAGGTGAAACACTGTGTGATCCGAATTCTATTATTACGCTTGAGCGTATGGAATTCCCAGAACCAGTAATCTCTATTGCGGTTGAGCCCCGCACTATAGCTGACCAAGATAAGATGGGTATCGCACTAGGTAAACTAGCTGCTGAAGATCCTTCTTTTCGCGTACAAACTGACGAAGAATCAGGCCAGGTTATAATCTCTGGCATGGGTGAACTTCACCTAGATATCATCGTCGACCGTATGAAACGTGAATTCAGTGTTGAATGTAACGTTGGTAAGCCGCAGGTCTCATACCGAGAAGCTATTCGTTCAACTGTTAAGGTTGAAGGGAAGTTTATACGTCAGTCAGGTGGTCGTGGCCAATATGGACACGTTTGGATTAAACTTGAACCGATGGATATTACGGATGATGAGTCACCAATTTACGAGTTCGTTAACGAAACCGTAGGTGGTTCAGTTCCTAAAGAATTCGTTCCTGCGGTAGACAAAGGTATCCAAGAGCAAATGTCTCAAGGTGTACTGGCAGGCTACCCATTACTTGGCGTTAAAGCGACTTTATATGATGGTTCATTCCATGATGTAGATTCGAATGAAATGGCATTTAAAATAGCAGGTTCACTGGCAATGAAAAACGGGGCGCTTGAAGCTAACCCTGTACTTTTAGAGCCAGTAATGAAGGTTGAAGTACTCACTCCTGATTCAAATATGGGTGATGTAGTTGGCGACTTAAACCGTCGCCGCGGCATAATCGAAGGCATGGAAGATGCATTAGGTGGACTTAAGCAAATTAATGCGCAAGTTCCTCTTTCTGAAATGTTTGGTTATGCAACTGCTTTACGATCTGCAACACAGGGCCGTGCCTCATACTCTATGGAGTTTGTGAAGTACGCTGAAGCCTCTAAAAATGTCGCAGATACAATAATTTCAGCTCGCGCTGTTATATAATTTTAGCTTGTCTGGCTCAATAGTGAGTCAGGCTTTAATTTCTTTATTAGGAATTTTTTAAGATGGCAAAAGAAAAGTTTGAACGCGTAAAACCGCACGTAAACGTTGGTACAATCGGCCACGTTGACCACGGTAAAACTACACTAACTGCAGCAATCACTAACGTACTTGCAAAAGTATACG
>NZ_JADYXA010000036.1:0-36757 GCF_015864495.1 Pseudoalteromonas sp. SWYJZ98
CCGAAGGTCGTCGGTTCACCTTTTATAAGTTCAGGCTCCCGCAACCACTGAAATAAATAAGAATGAAACGGCACGCTTAAAGCGTGTTTTTTTATGTCTAAAATTTGGTGTGTATATTGTGGCTCATAACCCGAAGGTCGTTGGTTCACTTTTTATAAGTTCAGGCTCCCGCCCCCTGAGATACACTTTAAAATGTTATAAACTTCTTAAAATAAATCGTTATTACTTAAAACCTTGTTTGGTTTGTGTTAAAACGACACAAATATTTTTAGGTTGTTACAAATATGACTGAACTTTACCACTGGTTTGATTTAATAGGCATTGCGGTGTTTGCTGTATCAGGCACTTTGCTAGCGTACGAGAAAAAAATGGATGGCTTTGGGGTCGTAGTTTTAGCGACAGTAACTGCTATTGGTGGTGGTACAGTGCGAGATCTAATTTTAGATGTTCCTGTGTTTTGGTTACACGATCAAAGTTACTTTTTTGCCATACTCGCTTCAGTATTTGTTACAACACGCCTTATAAATAAACAAAAGCCGATACCTCATTATATTTTACAAACAGCGGATGCGTTCGGGTTAGCTTTTTTTGCAGTAATGGGGGCGCAAAAAGCACAGCTTGTTGGTATGCCCGATATGACTGCGGTAATTATGGCTGTAATTACAGGCTGCTTTGGTGGATTAATTCGAGATGTGCTTGCACGCGAGATCCCTATGCTATTAAAGGGTGAGCTTTACGCTATTACCTGTATAGCGGGTGGTACTGTTTATACGCTTGGCATTAGTTTTTCGTTAGCAACCGAAATGGCGATGGTATTAGGCATGTTAATGACCTTATTACTTCGTTTAGCCGCTATAAAATGGCAAATCACATTACACGTTTTTAAATATCCTGACTAAACTGGTGTAATCACACCATTTACTAGGATAAGGAATGTCGTTAGCTCGTATATTTTCTCGTGCTCAAGTGGGCATAAATGCCCCTGAAGTTATTGTAGAAGTTCATCTAGGAAATGGTTTACCCGCTTTTCATATTGTAGGCCTGCCCGAAGCGTCTGTTAAAGAGTCGAAAGACAGGGTACGTAGCGCACTCGAAAACTCACAATTTGGTTTTCCCGATCAACGAATAACCGTAAATTTAGCCCCAGCCGACTTACCAAAAGATGGTGGGCGGTTTGATCTGGCTATTGCGGTGGGTATTTTAGTCGCCTCTGGGCAAATAGTGTGTCCTGATATTCATAAGTACGAGTTTTATGGTGAGCTTGCTCTTAATGGTGAAGTGCGTGGTGTAAACGCTATTTTACCTTCGGTACTTGCTGCAAAAGAGCAAGATCGTTGCTGCTTTTTACCTCTTGCAAACGACAGCCTAGCAAGCTTAGTTAATGGCGTTAAACGCAAAGCCGTAAGCTCTATTCAAGAAGTATGGGGCGACCTACTTAATCAACAACCCTTGCCATTAAATATAGAGTACCCCGACTGCACTCAAGCCCCTGATTTTTTACTCGATTTAAGCGATGTTAAAGGTCAGCCTGGCGCCAAGCGAGTATTAGAAATAGCCGCAGCTGGCGGGCATAATTTACTATTTTTAGGCCCTCCTGGTACTGGTAAATCAATGCTGGCCCAGCGAATGGCAACTATAATGCCTACTATGTCGGACGATGAAGCTATTTCAACAGCCGCGCTTTACTCTATTATTGGACAATCCATAGATTTAACTAATTGGCGACAGCGACCATTTCGTAATCCGCATCATACGTGCTCAGCTGTTGCTTTGGTGGGGGGCTCTTCAAATCCCAAGCCTGGTGAAATTTCGCTGGCACACAACGGTGTGCTCTTCTTAGATGAGTTACCGGAATTCGAGCGTAAGGTGCTTGATTCACTGCGTGAACCAATGGAGACCGGCACAGTAACTATTTCACGTGCAGCTAGGCAAATGGAGTTCCCAGCGCAGTTTCAGCTTATTACAGCATTAAACCCAAGCCCAACGGGGAGCCATACTGATAAGCGGGCAACTCCTGACCAAGTTATGCGTTATTTATCACGCGTGTCGGGGCCTTTTATTGACCGTATTGATTTGCAAATAGAACTACCTCGTTTAACGAGTGTTGAGCTACAAAGTACCAAACCAGAGGAAACCAGTGCTGAGGTTAGAGCAAGAGTTGAGGCTGCTTATTATGTGCAGCTAAAACGCCAAGGTAAGGTTAATGCGAGACTTAATAATAAAGAAATGAGTGTGCACTGTGAACTTGCGCCTGCAGAGTTGCAATTTTTAGCTAGAGCAAGCGAGAAGTTGTCTCTATCGCCACGCTCTTACCATAGAGTAATTAAGGTGGCGCGTACAATTAGTGATTTAAAAGGCGCTGAAAACATTACTTTAAATGAGCTTAAAGAAGCACTTAATTACCGCGCATTTGAGCGCCTTATTGCGCAATTAACTAAGTATTAAATAGAGAGCATATAACCTTTACCGCGAACGGTAACAATACGTTTTTGATCTTTTTCGTCATTTAATTTTTTACGTAAACGACCAATAAGCACATCAACAGTACGATCGTTTGGGCTCCAATCGGGCTGGCCTATTTCTTCTGATATTTTTTCACGGGATGTGGCTTTACCTGCATTACTAATTAAGCAAATAAGCACTTTATGTTCGGCTTCAGTTAAGCGTGACTCAACGCCCGCAGCAGTAATTAATGTGCGGTTATCGGGATGAAGCTTAAAGTCAGCATATTCTATAAACTCTTCGCTTTCGTCGTCTTCTAGGTTAACGGCAACACGCTTATAGAGCGCGCGCATGCGAAGCTCTAACTCAAGTAAATCGACGGGCTTACAAATATAGTCATCAGCACCTTGTGCAAGGCCTGCAATACGATCGGCTTGGGAGTCACGACTCGATAATACAATAACGCCAATATCGGTCAGTGTGTTTAATTCTTTTGCGAGCTGAAGCCCGTCGCGCTTTGGTAAGACAATGTCAATTATGGCTAATGATATAGCACCGCGCAGGTTTACCCGCTGCCTTACAATATTAAGTGCATCAGCGCCAGTGGGGTCTACCTCTATTGTAAATTCGGTATCTGCAAAGTGATTTTTGATGCGTTTAACGAGTAGTTCATCGTCTTCAACCAATAAAACATTAATAGCCATAGTACTTTATTTTGAATGCTTATAGCTCTGTATGGTAGCACCAATAGGTAAATGCTGAGAAGGGGGTTTATTAGTTTTAAGTAACTTAATATTTCAAAGGTGTATAAGACGTTATTAGAGGATTAGGTTAGCACCTTTAGACTAATTAAAAGGTGCTAAATAATTAATTCTACTATTAATAAATCTGTATTAAGTTGTTATTTTAAAGGTTCAGGCTCAGTCATTTTTATACATCGAGTCCCACCATTGAGGCTCGTTTTTTAGCTTTTTATCAAAGTATGCGAGCATGGTGTTCCACCAATCAAATCGTTTATCGCGTGCAAAAATTTGATGGTCGGCGCCTTTGTATTCGATTAACTCTACGTCCTTATTAAGCAGTTTAAGCGCAGTGTACATTGTTAAGCTTTCGCCAACAGGTACATTGGTATCGCTATCACCATGAAGAAGTAGCATAGGTGTTGTTACTTTGTCGGCATGAAATACAGGGCTATGTTGGCTGTAAAGCTCAGGGTTATTCCACGGGAAGCTATTTTTTGATGCTTCGCCAGAATATAAGTAGCCCCACCAACCTTCACCCCAATACGAGGTAATATTAGAAATACCCGCATGAGCTATTGAAGCACTAAATATATCGGTTTTAGTTGCTAATAACATGGTCATGAAGCCACCGTACGATGCCCCTAAGTTACCTACTTTTTTACTATCAACATAGTTGTATTTATTTAAAAAGGCTTGCGTGCCTTCGATAATATCGTCTGCGGTGTAGTCGCCCCAGGCATTAACATGCTGCGCTGAAAAATTTTGTCCAAACCCTGTTGCGCCAGTAGGTTGCACTACATAAACAACATAGCCATTTTCTGCCCATAAGTTAAACGGGTAACGACCTGTAAAATCACGCGTAACTGGTGAAGTACCGCCGTAGTAATACACGAGCGCTGGGTGCTTTTTAGTTTTATCTAAATTGCTTGGAATGTAAACACGGCCCGTTATTTCAACCCCATGTTTATTTTTAAAATTAAACTCTTCTAATGTAGGGAATCGTGTATTTGCATAGCTACTTGGTTTTGAATCCCATATTAAATCTGTTTTATTTTTACTTACGTTCAGGCGCTTTAGTTGTTGTGGCGCTAAAGCGTTAGTGCCACTTAATAAAATTTCGGTATTACGGTCGTGTGAGTAACTAAATTGTTCAACAATATCCAATCCCGTATTTAACTTTTTAAAGCGCTGTTTACTTAAATCAAATAGGTAAAGTGGTTGAGTGTCTTGCTCTGTTACTTTAATGAGCGCATCGCCGTTTTCTAAAACGTGCAGTTGGCCAATAGCGGGGTCGAATTGTTTACTGAGTGCTTTTACGTTTTTACCGCTTTCAGTAAGTAGGTAAAGTTGCCCGTCGTAGTTATTAGCAAGCATTGCTTTTGGTAGTGCTCTGCCTGCGCCATTTTTAAAGTCCGGGCCTGCAACTACATAAATATCTTTATTTGCGTATTTGGCTAAATTAAACGTTTTGAATTTACCAAGCGATGAAAGCTTGTTTGATTTTAAATCGAGTTCAACAAGCTCTGTTTCAGGGTGGGTTGATGCCTGCATTGCCATTACTGGGCGGCTCATTAATACTTTGCCACGGTTACTATTTGAATCTTCAAGGCTGTAAGAAAGAGGACCTTGGCTAAGTGCTTTTGTTAAACCACTTTTAGTATCAAGCATATAAATTTGGCTGATGGAACGTGCATACGACCAGCGATCTTGCAGACCTTTATAGTGCTTGGTTAAGCTGTTAGTACTCTCAGGTGATTTAGACCAGCTAAACAAAAGACTGGTGTCGTTATAAAAGGTAAAGCCATTAGCTCCTTCTAAATCGTTTGCTAATGTTTTTATTGAGAAGTTTTTACGGTTAAGTTGTTTAAGCTCACCATTTAACAAATACACTAAATATTGGTTATCTGGACTCCAAATAATGTTACTTGGTTGGCCTGCTTCAAAGCGATAAAGCGTTTGATTGTCTGAATCTTTAAGTACAGTAACTGTATTTGCTTGATTTTGTGTTTTATCGCTATAAGTGCGAGTGGTAGTAACGTACTGCTTGGCATTAGGTGCGAGTGATAATTGGCTAATTGTAGGAGCATCAAATAGTTGTTTTGCAGATAAACGTTTTATGTGTGAAGTGCTAAGCGTAATTTTATCAACCTCGCTTTTAGGAGCAAAATCAAGCGTTACATCGTGCCAATTAGCTACTTGCTGGGCTACAATTAAAGCAGTGTGAGTACTGTTATTTAAAGCTAACTTATAGTTATTTTTATCGCCTGTTTGTAGTTCGCCATTAATAAATAACTGACCTTGCTCAATCCCTTTTAAGGTAAGCGTACCTTGCGTAAAGCGGGTTGTTTCAATATTAAATTTTAGTGCCTGTAACCCACCTAAAGTGAGCGCATTGATTTTATTAAACGGTTGCCAGTTTTGTTTTTTCCCAAATACAGAAAAACTATCTGTGTCTACTTGTAGTTGTGGCAATAGGTTGTTAATAATCGCACTGCCATGAGGTGTCTGAAAAGGCTTTAACTGCATATCTTCGGCAAGTGGGCCGATAAACTGAATTTTTGATTTATCCAATGGTGCAGCTATTGCAGCAAAGCTTAAGCTGCTAAGTGTTAAAAGAGCTGCTGCGTACTTAAATAGCTTATTTTGATGACACCATGGTGCGCTAAATTTCATTATTATGCCTATTATTATTGGAAGTTTGGCCAAATATAGCATGTATTGTTACCATGCTCACATATCCAATATAGAGGAGAGAAAGTGACTTTACTGATAGTTTATATGGTAGTGGCGATTGTTATTTCGTTTTTATGTTCTGTGATGGAGGCTGTGTTATTAAGTATTTCGCCCAGCTATGTTGCATCACTTAGAAAAAAACACCCTGAGCTTGCTAAACAGCTCGAAAAGCTTAAAAACAATATAGATCAGCCTTTAGCTGCTATTTTAACTTTAAATACAGTTGCCCATACTGCAGGTGCAGCGGGAGTTGGCGCACAAGCGGCTGTCGTTTTTTCCGATGCGGCTGTAGGTATTGCATCAGCCATTATGACATTTCTCGTATTAATTCTTTCTGAAATTATACCTAAAACCTTGGGGGCTAATTACTGGCGAGCTTTAACCCCAAGTGTTACCTACGCTTTGCGGTTTTTAGTTATATCGCTAAAGCCTTTTGTATGGTTTGCTCAAAAGCTAACAAATTTAATGGGTCCAAAGCACGATGAGGCTTACTATATTCGTCAAGAGATAGAGGCAATGGCAGATATAGGCACGGAGTCGGGAGCATTACATCAAGATGAATCTGATATTATCCGTAATTTGTTGCATTTTAAGCATGCAAAATTATGTGATTTAATGACGCCGCGAACTGTTATTTTCAAAATCCATAAAGATTTAACAGTTAATCAGTATTTAAATGAACATGGATCGTCATCGTTTTCTAGAGTGTTGGTATTTGATAAAGATGCCGATGATATCGTTGGGTTTGTGCATAAAAACGATATTATGCTGGCATTTCACCGCTTAGGCACCGATTACAAAATTAGCAAATTGATTAAGCCTATTTATACCGTACCAACTTCTCAGAACGTATCGTCGTTACTGCAAACACTTTTAACAAAGCGCACTCATATATGCTTAGTTGTTGATGAGTACGGTGACGTGCAGGGTATTGTAACGTTAGAGGATATGATTGAAGCTTTAATGGGGCTAGAGATTGTAGATGAGCGTGACCAATCTACTAATATGCGCGCAGTAGCAAGGCAGCGTTGGCACAAACGCTTAGCAAGTAGTGCACATATAGTTAGTGAAGAAGATAAACACACTCGGGGTGATAATTAGCTAACAGGCCCCGAGTAAATATTAGTTCCGCTTTAAGCGGGGCTGCCATCAGTTTTTAGCCAATCTTTAGCCCAAGATATAAATTCGTCTTGTGGTTTAGGGCGACTAAATAAAAAACCTTGTATGGCTAGGTTTCTTCTATAGTGCCTTAAATAATCGAGCTCTTCTGGGCGTTCAACGCCTTCTGCCACTAAATCTAAATGATCTTTATTCGTAATATTAAATAACGAACTTACAACCACTTGAGAAAATAAATCTGTTTCTATATGGCTAATGAGTGAACGGTCTATTTTAATTTCAGTAAAAGGAAGGTTTCGAAGCTGGTTCATATTAGTAAAGCCAACGCCAAAGTCGTCTAGCGATATACCAAAGCCATGCATTCTTAATCTATTTAGTGTTTCTAATTGCATGAGGCTTGAGAGTGCATGTTGTTCTGTTATTTCTATAATTATATTACTAGGCGTGAGTTGGTTTAATTCTAAAATAAGTAATAATTTATTAGGGCAGTTTAGGTCATCGAGCTGGGTTGGCGATAAGTTAAAGGCCATTTTAAAATCATGACCTAGTTGTGCTGTCATATTTTTGAATTCGCTGGTGGCCTTTTCAAAAAGAGAAAATGTAATTTGATTAATTAAGTTGTGTTGTTCGGCAGTATTTATAAAACGGCAAGGTAAAATAATATTGTCGTCTTTACTTGATAAAATACGCGCTAACACTTCAACGCTTTCAATTTTATTGTTATCAGCGTTTATTTTTGGTTGATAATAAGGCGTTATTTCATCATTTTTTAATGCATCAATAAGCTCATCTTTTGAAATGGCTGGCTCTTTTAATAAAGTGTGGCTGTTTAATTGCGCCACTTTAGTAAGTAAACTACTAACCTGAGACAGTTGCACTGGCTTTGAAATATTACCAATGAGGTGCGCGTTATGTTGTTTCGCGAGATTGGCAGCTAAGCTAATAACTTTATGGTCCATTTCAGAAACAATTATTATACCGCCTTGATAATGTAACTCTCCTAAGTGGCGGATTAATTCCATGCCGTCCATTTCGGGCATATTGAGATCAGTAAAAATAGCATCAAAGTAGTTGATATCCTCTTTAACTTTTTCAAGCGCTTCTTTTGCATTCAGGCACGTAGTTATAGTGTTGGACATACCCAATTCGTTAAGTATAGCTTCCATAACGATCAAAATTGCTTTTGAATCGTCAACAACTAAAATATTAGGCACTATCTTCTTCACTGTTATCCCTTTCAATGTATCGCTTGGAGTTACTATAAAAGTAGTAGTGTTTTTTTATTTTGTCAGTATCAAATGCTTTTATTTTGAAAATAGTTACCTAGCACCTTCCCTCGTGTTTTTGAGCTGATTAGGTATACTAGCGCCATTATTTTAAACGGTCTTAATTATGATAAGAATAGATCTTACTTTAGCCGAGCAACCATTTTCGCTTATGCTGTATGGGCAAAAAATTGTGCAAGTGTTTCATGGACAACAAGCCATTACCTTTGATAACCCTCGTGAAAACTACTATCAGTTTACTCACGACAATAAAGTAATTGGTATTGATACTGGAACGGTGGAAGAGCAAAGCATTTCGCTTTTTGTAGATGATCAATTTGCAACACAACTTGCGCTACCAGCACCTACAAATGGCTCACCTAAAAAAGGCTTTTTAGGGCTAGCTGCATTAGGTTTTAAGCTTTTTAAAAGTGCTAAGGTAATTAAATTAGTGCTTGCAGGGGCTTCTGTTGCAGGCTATGCGTGGTTATTTAGTATTGAATTTGCACTAATGCTAATTGGTTGCTTAGTCGTACACGAGTACGGCCATGTGCGAGCAATGAAATACTTTGGCATAAAAACCAAAGGTATTTACTTAATCCCGTTTGTTGGTGGGCTTGCTGTAAGTGACGATAAAATAACGACTCGTTGGCAAGATGTCGTTATATCATTAATGGGGCCTGCGTTTGGTTTAATTACCTCGGTACTGGGTGTCGTTTTATATTACGCCACCGAGATGGAAATATTTGCAGGTGTTGCGGTGCTTAGTGCGTTATTAAATTTATTTAACTTGTTACCTATTTTGCCGCTTGATGGCGGGCATGTATTAAAAAGTATTAGCTTTTCAATGCGTTCATGGATTGGCCTAAGTGTATGTTTACTCGGTGTACTGTTTGGTTTATGGCTGAGCTACACATTTGGCTTAATGTTACTGGTATTCTTTTTGTTTGTAGGTGCGCTGGAAATTGTATTTGAATGGCGAGGCCGTCACTATTCACACTTAATGCCACTAGATAAATATGGCCAAGGCTTTTCAGCAGTTATGTATGCAATTGTAGTAGCGGGGCATGTAGCTGTAATGATGCACTTTGCCGATTCAGAAAATCCAATATTGAGCCTGCCGATGACTATTTTATCGAGCTAGTATTTATCGTTCTAGGTAAAAGTGGGCTGTAATATTTGTTACAGCCCGTTAAAAATTAATAAAAGCTCAATACCAGCGATATAAAAACCCCAGTTACAAACAACTGCACAACACAAAACCCCATAATATCTTTTGCTCTTAAGCCTGCGATAGCAAGGACGGGTAATGCCCAAAAAGGTTGAATTAGGTTAGTCCACGCATCACCCCACGCAACAGCCATTGCAACGCGAGATATATCGGCACCTAGCTCTTGTGCTGCAGGTATTACAATAGGTGCTTGTACAGCCCATTGGCCGCCGCCAGAGGGTACAAACATATTAACGAGTCCTGCACTTATAAAACTAAAAAATGGCAAGCTATCAGCATCTGCAACGGCAATAAAGCCACGTGATATCTGTTGTGCTAATCCGCTATCAACCATTACCGCCATAATGCCAGCATAAAAAGAAAATTGAATAACAATGCCAGCCCCGCTTGGAGTTGCTTGTTGCAGACTGTTAAGTAAATTATGGGGTGTTTGATGCAGCGTAATAGCTAAAAACAAAAATACGGCAATAACGCTATTAAGGTTTAAGTTTCCGCCAGCAATAAAAAAGTAATAACCTAAATATGCCAAACCTAATAAGCCAATTGTCATGCCGAGTAGTTTACTTTTTTCCAAATGTTGGGCAGGTCTGGTTATTGTTGTGGGCTTAGGTGTTGTCTCTTGTAAAAGAGCTGGGTCGATATATACGCTTTCTTGCTCGCTTGGCAGCATATAGCGATTAACGAGCGGCATAATAATGAATAAACCAACTAATATGGCTATATTAAAGCCCGCAAATAAAGTGTGCTCTGTACTAATAATACCAATGCTGGCCTCTGAAAAGTGACCATCGGTTGCAATAGTTAAAGGAATCGAACCCGCTAATCCGCCATGCCATACAACAAAGCCTGAGTAAGCGCTGGCTACTAATAATCGATAATCAACACGAGTATGTTTAGCAATTGCCTTGGCAAAAAGGGCACCAATAACTAAGCCAAATCCCCAATTTATCCAGCTCGCTAAAAGCGAAATAAGCGTGACTAATATAATTGCTTTAGGTGCGGTGCTTGCAAATGTTGCTAGCTTTTCTAATAACTTACTTATAGGTGGCGTACTTGCCAACATATAGCCTGTAATTAACACTAGTAGCATTTGCATAGCAAAACTTAATAAGTTCCAAAACCCACCTCCCCACGCTTGTAATACTTCAATGTTAGTTGCAGTTGTAAATAAGCTCGCACTGACAAGGGTAATTATTGTAAGTAAAATTACAAATATAAAAGGGTCGGGAAGATAACGCTCTACAATTTTAGTAAAAGGGCGGGCTATTTTATTAAGCATAAGCACAACTGTTTTGGTTATTATTTTAACGCTAATTAATCATGAAAAATCACCATTGGCAAACAGCATTTAGTCTAATATTTGCGGTTAAAAGCTTAAACATTGCTTAAAAGCATCGCTTACAGTAACGTACTGTTTATAGATAATTTACTAACGAAGACTTTGTATTATGCCGGTGATATTTAAAAGGCTAGCGTTACTTGTTCGCGCTCATATAGATCAGTTGAGTTGGCAAACAGTGGCATTAGCTATTTTGACTCATATGCTATTAACATGGAGCTTACTATTTATAGCGAATGAGAAAGCGTTAACCTCGCTTACTACCTTTTTTTACTATTACACAGTAACAACATCAACAGTGGGATATGGTGACTTTAGTCCAACTACTGATCTTGGTCGTTGGGTGGTTGCATTAATACAAATTCCATTTGGTTTAGCTTTATTTGGTGTTTTGCTAGGAAAAGCAGGACAAACTGTTACTTACTTAATTAGGCGCGCTATGACTGGTGATAAAAACTTTGCCCACAGTAACCACCATATTATTATTTTTGGTTGGCACGACACTCGTACAAAAAAGATGATTGATTACATTTTGGCAGATACGAAACGTACTGACCGTCGTATTTTACTCGCGGTAACAGAGCAAATGGATCATCCTTTTTTAGCTAACGAAAGCGTTGATTTTGCACGTTTAACGAGCTTCACTAATTTAGTTGAGCTAGAGCGGGTTGCTATTCGTAGTGCTGATAAGGTGATTATTGATGGTCAAGATGACGATCAGACATTTACAACAGCCCTGCGCATTAGTCGCTTAGTAAAAGATGATTGTCATATAAGTGCTCACTTTTTGGATGAAACCAAAGTTGAGATGATGTTAGAGCATTGCCAAAATGTAGAGTGTAGTAGTGCAAAATCAGCTGAGATACTCGTACGCTCAATGCAAGATCCAGGTTCGAGCCGTGTGCAAGAGGAGCTGCTATCTACTTTGCACGGCGATACACAATTTAGTTTGAAAATACCAAACGGATGCAAAGATATGGAGTTTGGTACTTTGTTTCATCATTTTAAGCTTGAGCATGATGCCATACTGTTGGGTGTTGCTCATAATTTAAGTGCGCAAAATATGGATTTAAATCCACAATTAGATTACAAAGTAAGTGAAGGCGATATTCTGCACTATATATCGGTGGATCGAGTATTAAGTAGTGAAGTAGACTGGTCGAGCCTAGAAAAATAATGAATGAAGTTGTATTTTTAATTGTTGTTTTAAGTGCTTATATATTACCTGTCGTTATTGTACTCAACAGTAAGCGTACACAGGGTCATGAAAAGAATGGCTGGCTAATGGGAATAATTATATTTTCTTGGTTAGGGTTAATGATGTACTTTGCCATTGTGCCCAAGTATGGGCACAAAAAGAAAAAGGCCAAATAGAGTAGTTGGCCTTTACAGTCGCTTTTACTGGCGTAATTACTCTTCTAGTTGCTTAATTTTATGCTCAATTAAAGGATCGTCAGGTACAAGTTGTTGAGCAACTTCTAATAACTGAATGGCATCATTAGGATGCTCATCTTGATGCTTAAGAGCAACGTCTATTAATGGCTGAATATCAATTTTTGCCTGATGTTCCTGTACGTGAACTTCTTTTTCATCAATCAAAATATTATGAGCTTTGCTCAATAGTGTTTGACGGTGAGCTGAGTTTACATTCGCTTTATTGAGGCTTTTGTAATAATCCTCTTTAAAGCGTAAGGTTTTAGTTTGCAGACGAAATTGCGCAATATCAATTTGCTGGTGCTGAATAAAATCGACGGCTACTTGCTTATAAAATCCAAACTTATTCAAATATGTGGCATGTGTGCCATGTCCCATACCAAATACCCGTAAGTGAGTTAGCTGCTTATAGCGCTTAGCATGCATTCGGTCTATACGATTAGTTGGGTCGTAAATAATATAGCCTTGGGCATCTCCTAAATCTAGATCGTGATAATCTTGCTGCCAATCAAACTGCTGAGCTATATCGGTACTAGAGCGGTCATCCCACGGCACTAACTCTTTATTTTTAGTACTTACCGGATGGAAGAACAATACTTGGTTTAGTTTTAATAATTTAGCAAAAGCGCCAACAGCAAATCCACCACGACTTAGACCGTAACCTAATCGGCAATTAAACGGCGTAAGTAATGTTGATAATTGCTCGAGAAAAAAGATTAAATTTCGATTACGAAACCAATTACTCTTACCTAAGTGCTGAAAAGCGATAACATTTACGTTTTGTTTTTGAGCTAGGTGATAACCCCAAGGTGCAAAATCAGAATTGAGATCTTGTTCTTGCACATTAGTACCAGCAGGAGAAAAAGTAAAAAGCAGGGGCTTATTCACGTCAACAAAATCATACTTAACAAATACATCGCCGAGTAAATCACTACCCGTCATGGGTAATCGAGTTTGTTGCTCATTGCGCGGGAGAGTTAACCATTCATCTAACCAATACAGTAATTTCATTAATCCTCCAGCTATAAGTCGGCGCGGATCATATCAAACTCAATGAAATTAGGTCAAACCGAGAGGGTGTTACTGCGCCATTTTGATTATTTCATCCCAGTCATTTTTAGTAACAGGCATTATTGATAGACGTCCGCCCTTTTTAAGTGCGATTTCAGTAATATTGTCAT
The DNA here is from genome assembly GCF_015864495.1 of Pseudoalteromonas sp. SWYJZ98. Lineage (NCBI taxonomy): Bacteria > Pseudomonadati > Pseudomonadota > Gammaproteobacteria > Alteromonadales > Pseudoalteromonadaceae > Pseudoalteromonas > Pseudoalteromonas sp. SWYJZ98. The sequence goes on from NZ_JADYXA010000036.1 coordinate 13,488, forward strand.
TGGCTTTTATATCTTTAAGGCTAATTAATTTTTTTAAATGGCTTTGGTAAGTAACCTCAACAACAACCCAGCGTGGTTTGTCGCTGGTGGCTTTTGCATCGTAATAGTCGCTACTTAAATCAAACTGAGTAGGGTCAGGGTAGGCATCGTGTGTCACTTCGGCAATACCCGCTACACCTACGTGTTTACAGCTTGAATGGTAAATCATCACTGAATCACCGAGCTTAACGCCATCACGCATGAAGTTTCGCGCTTGGTAATTACGCACGCCTTCCCAAAGAGTCGTTTGTTTTGGTGCGTTTTTTAAATCATCTAATGAAAACGCATCGGGTTCAGTTTTAAATAGCCAGTAAGCCATAACAGTATTCCTAACAAATATTTACTTCCCACTATTGTATAGTATCATTTGGATACTAGGGTAATGAGGAAGAAGTAATGAGCCAAGTATTAGATGATTTATTGTCGTTGTTAACACTTGAAGAAATTGAGCAAGGTTTATATCGAGGACAAAGCCAAGATTTAGGCTTTGGTGCTGTATTTGGCGGTCAAGTTATGGGGCAGGCGCTTTCTGCTGCCAAAGAAACCCTACCTGAGGGGCGTATAGTTCACTCATTACATTCTTACTTTTTACGCCCAGGCGATCCAGCTAAACCGATTGTTTATGATGTAGAAACTATTCGCGATGGAAAGAGCTTTAGTACTCGCCGAGTAAAAGCGATTCAGTACGGTAAGCCAATTTTTTATATGACAGCGTCGTTTCAGGGTGAAGAAAATGGTTTGTCGCATCAAGCAACAATGCCTGATGTACCCGCACCTGAAGAGTTACGCTCATCACTTGAGTTTTATCAAGATAACGCTTCTCATATCCCTGAAGTCATCCGTAATAAGTTTACGCGTGAAATGCCAATTGAAATGCGACCAGTAACTTTTCATAACCCGTTTAAACCAGAAGTTATGGAGCCGGTAAAGCATATTTGGTTTAAAGCTAATGGTGAAATGCCAGACGATCAGCGCATCCACAATTACTTATTAGCATACGCCTCTGATTTTGAGTTTTTACCAACAGCATTGCAGCCTCATGGTGTATCGTTTATGCAGCCAAATATGCAAGTAGCTACTATTGATCATGCAATGTGGTTTCATCGGCCATTTAGAATGGATGATTGGATTTTGTATTCAATTGACAGTCCAAGTGCGAGTAATGGGTGTGGTTTGGTACGGGGGCAGTTTTTTGATCGCCAAGGCAACTTGGTTGCCTCAACAATGCAAGAAGGGGTTATGCGTCAGCGCTAACCCCCCTTCTATAGATATATTACTAGTTACACTGATCTTGTACTATATCGCTGATTGACTGCCAGACGCGTGCTGGCAGTAATGTTTTAAGGTGTGCGTAGGTTTCGCAAAGTTGTGTACTGCCTACTAAGCCTTTATCACCCTCTGTTATTAACGACTCGCCACGTAAGTTTTCGATAAAACTAACAAGTACTTTTTTATCAAAAAACTCAGGTGTTTTAATGCCATGCAGTGTGCCTAAACGCTGTGCAAGCACTTGGCTCTCTCTTTCAAGCTCTGCTTTTTCAATGCCATCACTTGTTTGAATAAAACCAATCACAATAGCGTAACGTTGTAGAGTAAAACTAAGTGCTCGTCCAAGCATTTCTAGCTTAGCTAAGCAGTCATTACTGTTCGTTATATGAATGTTATCGCCATCAAACTCAATTAAATTTTGATCAGCAAAGTTAGCTAAAATACGCGTTATATAGTTTTCATCAAGAGGCTGTAAATACCACTCTTTAGCAAATAGCGGATAAAATGTTTTTACAAGTTGCTGGCATTGAGCAATCGTAGTGCTGTGTTGTTTAAATAGATGTAGTGCAATTAAGCTTGGTACTGCAAACAAGTGCAAAATATTGTTTCGGTAGTAATTAAACAGTACTTTTTCTTTATCGCTAATAGTAATAATTTCGCCAAATTCATCACTGATAACTTCAAACTTATTCAGCTTTAATGCATGCGTTAGTAATTGCTCTGGTGTTTCGTCTGGTGTAGTTACTTTATTACTGTAGCTGGCATCACGCTGTAAGCGCAGATAAAAATCAAGCTGTGCTAATAGCTTTGGTTTACTCAATGCTTGCTTATCATTAACCAGCAATATCATCGCTAGTAAGTTAACCGCATTAAGCGCCGCTGCATTATTAATTTTAACCATTACTTGGTCGGCAAGTTTAGTTACTTGTGGTGCTAACCATTGTGGCTTTTGCACGTCAGTTGGGTGTATTGAATCACGCCAATCAGGTTGGTTATCGTTTAAGTATTGGTTAATAGAGATTGGGTCGCCAAAGTTTAAATTACCACGACCGTAGTTTTTAAGGTTTTTGATTGCCTTAAAAATACCAAATATAGATTCGCCTTTTTTATCTTTACCATCTAGCTCTTTAAGGTAGGTGTTAATTTCCATGACGTGCTCGTAGCCAATGTACACAGGAACAATAGATATTGGTCTGTCTATTCCGCGTAGCATTGCTTGTAATGTCATAGATAGCATGCCCGTTTTAGGTGGCAGTAAGCGTCCAGTTCGGCTTCGACCGCCCTCCGTGTAAAACTTAACAGAGTAACCTTTAATAAACAGTTGGCTTAAATACTCTTTGAATATGGCAGAATAAAGTTTATTACCTGCAAACGAACGGCGAATAAAAAACGCACCAGAGCGTCTAAATATGCCTCCGGCAGGGAAAAAGTTAAGATTTATACCTGCAGCTATATGCGGAGGTACTAAACCTAAATGATAAATAGAGTAAGTAAGCAGTAAGTAATCCATATGGCTGCGATGACAAGGCATATAAATTATTTCATGCCCTTTATCTGTTAGTTCATGAATTTGTTCGGCGTGTTTAATATCAATACCATTATAAAGCTTATTCCATAACCAAGTTAAAAACCTTTCGGCCACACGTATCATTGCTTCAGAGTAATTAGCGGCTATTTCATCAAGTAGCTTAAGTGCATTTTGACGAGCTTCTGTTTGGCTAATGTTTTTAGCGTTAGCTTCATCTTGAATTGCTTTTTTTATAGTAGGTGACGCTAATAATGAATTAAACAATTGCTCACGAGATGGCATTTTAGGGCCTGTAGCAGCTAGCTTTTGGCGCTTAAAGTGAACACGCGCTACGCGTAATAATTTATGAGGTAACTCACTTACATCGGCTTTTTCATTGACTAAAAGTGATAAGTCGAGTGGTTGGCTAAAGCGAATAAAGTTATCGCGCCCTGAAAATAACACCACAAAAAACTTTCTAAACCAGCTTGGAGTAAGAGAGTGTGTAATTAAAGTACGTAGTCCTGGCTTTTCTTTACCTGGATCGCGCCCCCATAAAATAGTAACAGGCACCACTTGTACGTTTTGCTGACCGCTTTTTATTAAGTACTCAATAATTTGCTTGCCTTGAGCTAAAGCATTTGTTGGTTTTGCTTTATCACCAAATAACGGTGGAGGATTTTTAATACCAATAAAACGGTCTAAATTTTGGGTCCCTAGCACTTGCTCTTCTGTTGGGCTTGGTAGGCCATTCTTTTTACAAACATGCGCCAGCGCGGCTAAATCAAAACGTGAATTTAAACGCACTATATAAAATGTAGGGTACTCAGGGTTTAGCTCATACTGTTTAATAGGATTTTCTGGCAGCACTTTGCTTTTCACAAATAAGCGGCTAAATCCAGCAGACATAACATTTAAACAATAATTAAAAATACGCATCGACTCACCATATTGAGAGTATTAAGGGCAAAATTAGCGCAACAGGATACCATAATATCTAAAAATCCCTTAGTTTGCGCAATTAAGATGTTTAGTTGTTTGTTGACTAGCATCAAAAGCATTAGTTCAAGTATAGCTATTGAACATGTATGGACGCATATTTAATCAAATTAGTATTCATTACATTGTTTCTAAATAGTTGTTGCATTTATCACCAATACCTCTATAATACGCAGGCTTTCAAAATTCCTCTGGGAATTAGAAAGGATAAATTAAGCTTGGATTTCAAGCTAATAAACAGGAGTTCCGATTTGGAACTCAACGTAGATATAATCAAACAGCCGGCATCTTAAGTTTTAAGATTGTTTCGGTCGTTTTTTTATGCTCTTTTATATGCTCTTTATATTGAGGTTAAGAATGTCAAATCAACGCATTCGTATTCGCCTAAAAGCTTTTGACCACCGTTTGATTGACCAATCAACGGCAGAAATCGTGGAAACTGCGAAACGCACTGGCGCACAAGTACGTGGTCCAATCCCACTACCTACACGCTTTGAACGTTTTACTGTACTAACTTCACCGCACGTTAATAAAGATGCGCGTGATCAGTACGAGATCCGCACCCATAAACGTCTGATAGACATCGTAGAACCAACTGACAAGACTGTAGACGCGCTTATGCGTTTAGATCTTGCTGCTGGTGTTGATGTTCAAATCAGCCTGGGTTAATCGAAAGATTAGAGAGGTTTTAGGAAAATGGCATTAGGTCTAGTCGGTCGTAAAGTGGGTATGACACGAATCTTCACTGAAGATGGTGTATCTATCCCTGTGACAGTTATTGAAGCGACACCTAACCGCATTGCTCAGATCAAATCTGACGCAACAGACGGTTATAACGCGCTTCAAGTAACCGCAGGCACTAAAAAAGCAAGTCGTGTAAACAAAGCTAAAGCGGGTCATTTCGCTAAAGCTGGTGTTGAAGCGGGTCGCGGTCTGTGGGAATTCCGCCTTAACGGTGGTGAAGGCGATTTTGAAGTAGGCGCTGAGCTTACTGTTGAATTATTCAACGAAATCAACAAGGTTGACGTAACCGGTACTTCTAAAGGTAAAGGTTTCCAAGGTGGTGTTAAGCGCTGGAATTTCAGCATGCAAGACGCTACACATGGTAACTCTCTATCTCACCGTGCTCCTGGTTCAATCGGTCAAAACCAATCACCTGGTAAGGTGTTTAAAGGTAAGAAAATGGCCGGTCATATGGGTGCTGAGCGTGTAACGACTCAAAACTTAGAACTAGTTCGCGTTGACGCTGAGCGTAATTTGCTTTTAGTTAAGGGTGCAGTACCTGGAGCTATTGGCGGTGACGTTATCGTTAAACCAGCTGTTAAAGCATAAGTCCTGGAGATTTAGTGATGGAATTAGCAATTAAAGACGCTTCTGGCGGTCTTGAAGTTTCTGAAGCTACTTTTGGACGTGAGTTTAACGAAGCATTAGTACACCAAGTAGTTGTTGCATACGCAGCAGGTGCTCGTCAAGGTACTCGTGCTCAGAAGACACGTTCTGAAGTAAGCGGTGGTGGTAAAAAACCATGGGCTCAAAAAGGTACTGGCCGTGCACGTGCCGGTACAATCCGTAGCCCAATTTGGCGTTCAGGTGGCGTTAGCTTTGCAGCTAAACCACAAGACCACAGCCAAAAAGTAAACCGTAAAATGTACCGTGGTGCGATTAAAAGCATCTTATCTGAATTAGTTCGTCAAGAGCGTTTAATCGTTGTTGAAAGTTTTGCTCTAGCAGCACCAAAAACTAAAGAACTAGTTGCTAAGCTTAAAGAACTTGAGCTTAAAGATGTTCTTATCGTGACTGAAGAAGTTGATGAAAATCTTTTCTTATCGGCACGTAACCTTTATAAGGTTGACACACGTGATGTAGCTGGTATCGATCCTGTAAGCTTAATTGCTTTCGATAAGGTACTTATTACAGCCGCTGCTGTTAAGCAACTTGAGGAGGCGCTAGCATGATTCGCGAAGAACGTCTTTTAAAAGTGATCCTTGCTCCACATATCTCTGAAAAAAGCACAATTGCTGCTGAAGAAAACAATACTATTGTTTTTAAAGTAGTAAATGACGCAACTAAAGCTGAAATTAAAGTAGCAGTTGAGAAGCTTTTTGAAGTAGAAGTAACGGGTGTTCGCACACTTAACGTTAAGGGTAAAACAAAACGTACTGGCGCACGTTTCGGTCGTCGTAGCGACTGGAAAAAAGCTTACGTTACTCTTAAAGAAGGCAGCGAGCTAGACTTTGTCGGCGGCGCCGAGTAATAAGGGGATAGAATTATGGCACTTCAAAAGTGTAAGCCTACTTCTGCGGGCCGTCGTCACCTAGTTAAAGTGGTTAACTCTGATCTACATAAGGGTAAGCCATACGCACCACTTTTAGAGAAAAACTCTAAATCAGGTGGTCGTAATAACAATGGTCGTATTACGGTTCGTCATATCGGTGGTGGTCATAAACAACATTACCGTTTAATCGATTTTAAACGTACTAAAGATGGCATTCCAGCCACTGTTGAACGTTTAGAATACGATCCAAATCGTAGCGCAAACATCGCTCTTGTATTATATGCAGACGGTGAGCGTCGTTACATTATCGCACCAAAAGGCTTAAAAGCTGGCGATGCAATCCAGTCTGGTGTTGATGCACCAATCAAACCTGGTAATGCATTACCAATGCGTAATATGCCTGTAGGTTCGACTGTTCACAACGTAGAATTAAAACCAGGTAAAGGTGCTCAAATCGCACGTTCTGCTGGTGCATACGTTCAAATCCTTGCTCGTGATGGTCAGTATGTAACATTACGTCTTCGTTCAGGCGAAGTTCGTAAAGTTGAATCTGATTGTCGTGCGACTCTAGGTGAAGTAGGCAATGCAGAGCATATGCTTCGTTCACTTGGTAAAGCAGGTGCAAATCGCTGGCGTGGTATTCGTCCGACAGTTCGTGGTGTTGCCATGAACCCGGTAGATCACCCACACGGTGGTGGTGAAGGTCGTACATCTGGTGGTCGTCATCCTGTGTCTCCATGGGGTAAGCCGACTAAAGGTGCGAAGACGCGTAAGAACAAGCGTACGGATAAATTTATAGTACGTCGTCGTACTAAGTAATATTGAGGAATAGCCATGCCACGCTCTCTCAAGAAGGGTCCTTTTATAGACCTACACTTGCTGAAGAAGGTAGAGAAAGCTTTGGAAAGCGGTGAGAAAAAGCCAATTAAAACTTGGAGCCGTCGTTCAATGATCATACCTAACATGATCGGATTGACCATTGCTGTCCATAATGGTCGCCAGCACGTACCAGTTTTCGTTTCTGACGAAATGATCGGTCACAAACTAGGTGAATTTGCACCAACTCGCACTTACCGTGGCCATGCTGCGGATAAGAAAGCGAAGAAACGATAAGAGGGGAAGATAAATGCAAGCATTAGCTAAACATAAATTCGCCTCTGGTTCGGCGCAAAAAGCACGTCTAGTTGCAGATCAGATCCGCGGGTTACCTGTAGATCGCGCACTAGAAATCCTGGCGTACAGCCCTAAGAAAGCGGCTGTATTAGTTAAGAAAGTACTTGAGTCTGCTATTGCTAACGCAGAGCATAACGAAGGTGCTGACATTGATGAGCTTCGTATAACAACGATCTTTGTGGACGATGGTCCTACAATGAAACGTATTATGCCTCGTGCTAAAGGACGCGCAGATCGCATCCTTAAGCGTACAAGCCATATCACTGTTATGGTTTCAGATAGCTAGGAGTATAAGTAATGGGACAAAAAGTTCATCCTACTGGTATTCGCCTAGGTATATCTAAACCTTGGGTTTCTACCTGGTACGCGAGTTCAAAAGATTTCTCTGCACAGCTTTTTGGCGATCACAAAGTTCGTACATTCCTTACTAAGGAATTAAAAACGGCTTCTGTGTCTAAAATCGTTATTGAGCGTCCAGCAAAATCAATCCGAGTAACAATTCACACGGCTCGTCCGGGTGTTGTTATCGGTAAAAAAGGCGAAGACGTAGAAAAATTACGTCAAGCGGTAACTAAAATCGCTGGTGTACCTGCTCAGATTAATATCTCTGAAGTACGTAAACCAGAACTAGATGCACAACTAGTAGCAGACGGCATTGCCTCTCAACTAGAACGTCGTGTTATGTTCCGTCGCGCTATGAAGCGTTCGGTACAAAATGCAATGCGCATCGGTTCTAAAGGGATTAAAGTTGAAGTTAGCGGTCGTCTTGGCGGCGCTGAAATCGCACGTTCAGAATGGTATCGTGAAGGTCGTGTACCTCTACATACTCTTCGTGCTGATATCGATTACGCAACTTCTGAAGCCTTAACCACTTATGGTATCATTGGTGTTAAAGTTTGGATCTTCAAAGGCGAAGTTATTGGTGGTTTACCACTAGTACAAGAGCAAGAGAAGCCAGCTAAACGCGCACCAAAGAAAGCCAAGAAAAGTGCTAAGTAGAGGTAGCGAGTAATGTTACAGCCAAAACGTACAAAATTCCGTAAAATGCACAAAGGCCGCAACCGCGGTTTAGCGCAAAACGGTAACAAAGTAAGCTTCGGTACTTTCGGATTGAAAGCAACTGGCCGTGGCCGTATGACTGCTCGTCAAATCGAAGCAGCTCGTCGTGCTATGACGCGTCACGTGAAACGTCAAGGTAAAATCTGGATTCGTGTCTTCCCTGACAAACCGATTACAGAAAAACCTCTTGAAGTTCGTATGGGTAAAGGTAAAGGTTCTGTTGAATATTGGGTTGCTGAAATTCAGCCTGGTAAAGTACTTTACGAAATGGAAGGTGTTTCAGAAGAGCTTGCTCGTGAAGCGTTTGACCTTGCTGCTCGTAAACTGCCATTCAAAACAACTTTCGTAACTCGGACGGTAATGTGATGAAAGCTAGCGAACTAAAAGATAAAAGCGTAGAAGAGCTTAATGCTGAACTTCTAGGACTACTTCGTGAGCAATTTAATATGCGCATGCAAGCTAGCACTGGTCAGTTAGCTCAGACACACACGCTAAGAACAGTACGCCGCGATATCGCGCGTGTAAAAACAGTTATTAACCAGAAGGCAGGTCAATAATGAGCGATAAAATTCGTACTCTTCAAGGCCGTGTAATCAGCGACAAGATGGAAAAATCTTTCACTATCGCTATCGCACGTTATGTGAAGCACCCAATCTATGGGAAATTCATTAAACGTACGACTAAGTTACACGTACATGACGAAAATAACACAGCAAAAGCGGGTGACGTAGTTACTATCCGTGAATGCGCACCAATTTCTAAGAATAAATCTTGGACTTTAGTAGACGTTATTTCTAGTCCAAAACAAGCTTAATTTTTTAATTAAGTTAGTTTTGTAAAAAAGCCCTGGCATTAGCCGGGGCTTTTTGTTTTCTGGAACTGCCTTATCCTGAAACGTGTTTATACATTTAGGACTTATACCAATCCGCAATAATACTTAATCATTTTGCGGGGCTAAACGTGTCGCTACCTGCTTTAAAAAATGCTCATTTAGAACAACTAAATAGCGAATTTCTGCCTACCTATCAACACGTTTTTCCAGCCTCAAAATAGATCACTTAATTAAGCGAATTGGTATTATTTTATGAAAACTATTAAAACTAAAGACGTTAAGTTAGTTGGTATTATCTTTTTATCAGAAATACAAAAGCATGCAGGGTAGTTTTCTGGTTTGTGTCATCAACTCCGTTGTTGTTATATATTTTTGGTGTCAGAACTAGTGGGTGAATCACAAAAGTTTGATTATAAGCTTACATATCTCAGTAACTTTAATACTTGCTATAGGCATCTCAGCCGTTGTGCTGCTTTTCTCTTACTTTATTTCAATGTTACAGTTTTAAGGTATCGAAAATAGATATTCAAATATAACTTTAATCATTCGCTTGTGTGGTTTTTTTATGTCTAAAACCTCAATTTATCGCCTAAAATGAATATTCTGGTATGATTAGCAAATATGCGCTTTTGAATGAATTTTTGAGGTAATAATGACGCGTAGTTTTGAATTTCATTTAACTGATGAGATTGCCACGGTTGCAATGGGTAATCGCGTTGCTGATATTATAGAGCAAGGTGCGGTTATTTATTTACATGGTGATTTAGGTGCTGGTAAAACAACGTTTACACGAGGTGTAGTGCAAGGCTTTGGCCATACAGGTAAGGTTAAAAGCCCGACCTATACACTAGTAGAACCTTATGAGCTTGAGCGTGCAAATGTTTATCATTTTGACTTATACCGCTTAGGTGATCCTGAAGAACTCGAATACATGGGAATACGCGATTATTTCTCAGCAGACGCAATTTGTGTTGTTGAATGGCCTGAAAAGGGTGGTGAATTTATTCCTGTGCCTGATTTAGATATTACTCTAAGCTATGTGGGTAACGAACGTAAAATTGTTATAAATAGTGCGAGTGAGCGCGGTATAGCAATTGTCGAAAAACTAAATAATCAATAATAATATAGTTAAGGCAGTAATTATCCAATGAGCCGAGGTGTAGTTAAACTTTTTATTTATCTTATGGTTATCACCATAAGCTTGCCGCTATGGGCTAAAAACACAATCAATAGTGTGCGTGTATGGCCGTCTCCAGATAGTACGCGCGTGGTATTTGATTTAAATGATAAGCCCGACTTTAGCTATTTCATGCTTAAAAACCCTAGCCGCCTAGTGATTGATTTAGAAAATACTAGCGAGTTAAAAACATTGCCAGGTGTGCCCCCGAAACATCAAATAGTAAGCAAATTACGTTACTCAAAACCTAAAAATAAACAAAGCGTACGTTTAGTATTTGAATTAAGTGCGCCAATAAAGCCAGTGGTATTTGCCCTCGCACCTACAGGCCCTTATAAAAATAGACTTGTTGTTGATTTATACAATAAAAGCCAAGCTACTACAGTTGTTTCTCCTGCTCAAACAGCCGCTAAAAACCGTCAACTAAGCCAAGAGCGCGACATTGTTATTGCGATTGATGCGGGGCATGGTGGCGAAGATCCTGGTTCAATTGGGCCATCAGGCACCTACGAAAAAACAGTTACACTGCAAATTGCGAAGCGTTTAGAGCGCATGATTGATAGCGAACGTGGCATGATTTCGCGCATGGTACGAAGCGGTGACTATTTTGTAAAATTAAATACCCGTACTAATCGAGCCCGTGAAAAAAAGGCAGATTTTTTTGTTTCTATTCATGCTGATGCATTTACAAGCCCTGGGCCAAATGGTGCCTCTGTGTGGGTTTTATCATTAAGACGTGCTAATTCAGAAATAGGTAAATGGATAGAAGATAAAGAAAAACACTCCGAGCTTTTAGGTGGCGCTGCTGATGTAATGAAAGATGCCGCCAATGAAAAATATCTAGCACAAGCGTTGCTTGATATGTCAATGGACCACTCTATGAAAACTGGCTTAAATGTAGCTGACGAAGTGGTTAAAGAGCTTCGTAAGGTTGCCAAACTGCATAAAAAAGATCCCCAGCATGCGAGCCTTGCAGTACTAAAATCACCAGATATTCCATCTATTTTGGTAGAAACGGGGTTTATATCTAACCCGCGAGAAGAAAAGCTACTTAAAAGCCCTAATCATCAAGAGCGTTTAGCTAAAGCGATATTTACTTCAATTAAAAATTATTATTTGAAAAATCCGCCGGATGATTCTTTATTTGCTAAATTAAAGTCGCAATATCCAACAAAGCATAAAGTACGCCCTGGTGAATCTTTAAGTATGTTAGCGAGTCGCTATGGCGTTACAGTCAATAAATTAAAACAAGTTAACAAGCTTAGTTCTAATACCTTATTTATTGGGCAAGAGCTCGATATACCTCAAAGTTAGTCATTATTATTAGCGCAATGTTTGCTAGGAAGTCTCATGAATATTGAAATATTACCCGCGCGTTTAGCCAACCAAATTGCCGCAGGCGAAGTGGTTGAGCGCCCAGCGTCGGTAGTAAAAGAGCTTGTTGAAAATAGCTTAGATGCTGGCGCAACGCGTATTCAAATTGATATTGAGCGCGGCGGCCACAAACTTATTCGTATTCGTGATAATGGCGCAGGAATAAGTAAAGATGAGCTAACGCTCGCACTTTCTCGCCACGCGACAAGTAAATTAAAATCACTTGATGACCTTGAAAACATTTGCTCACTTGGCTTTAGAGGGGAAGCACTTGCGTCAATTAGTTCTGTGTCGCGTTTAACGCTGAGCTCAAAACCAAAAGAGCAAGAAGCAGCTTGGCAAGCTTTTGCAGAAGGCCGCGACATGGCCGTTAAAGTAAAACCTGTAGCGCATCCCGATGGCACAACCATTGAAGTAAAAGATTTATTTTTTAATACTCCAGCACGTCGTAAATTTTTACGCACCGAAAAAACTGAATTTAGCCATATTGATGAGTTGATAAAGCGTATTGCGCTTAGTCGCTTTGATGTCTCTATTACACTAACTCACAACGAAAAAGTAGTAAGGCAGTATCGTGCCAAAACTGATCCCTCTCAGGCTATAACACGCGTAGCACAAGTTGCAGGTAAGGCCTTTGCTGAGCAAGGTTTGCATATTCAATCAGGAGAGGCTGGCCTACAGCTGCATGGTTGGGTGCTACCTGTAGGCTCAGCGAATACGACTCAGTACACTTATGTGAATAATCGCATGATGCGCGATAAGCTTATTTTGCATGCTATACGCCAGGCATTTGAAGAAGTAAGTGGAACACAAGAATTACCCGGTTTTGTCATTTATATTGATATTGACCCTCGGCAGGTTGATGTAAATGTTCACCCTGCTAAGCATGAAGTGCGTTTTCATCAAGGGCGGTTAATTCATGATTTTATATTGCAAGCTATTAAGCAGGTAGTAGTGCCATTGCAAGGCGAATTCACTAACGAATCAGCGAGCACAGAAGCAGAGTTCACGCCAGCGTTCATTGAGTCAACGCATAGCAGTGCTAATAATATAGAAAGCGAAGGAGTGTTTGATTACCCTAAATCGCAATTACAGCCTTCTTACTCTGGAAGTGCTGGTAGCTCAAGTTCGTCCTCAGGTACTAGAAGTGTTGGCGGTACATACCGTGCTACACCAAGCACGAGCCATCATGACGTAAATGCGTTTTATCAAGGAGTGAGTGAGCAACACGCCGCACATTTTGATAATGCAGCCAATATATCTGCTGCACAACACCAGTCAGTATCTGTTGATAATGTCTTAAAAGCTGTTTCTATTATAAGTGTTAGTGAAGGAGTGTGTGTCTTTAGTGAAGAGCAGCAATTGTATTGCTCACATTTTAAATATGCATTAGTTGATGATTGGCATAATCAAATTAAAGAGTTCGGAAGTTTAGAAGGGAAAGCCCTTTTGTTACCAGTGCGAGTAAACTTAGAAAAAGAAGATTGCTTACTTATAGAATCCCAGCAATCGTGGTTTACCTTACTTGGTTTTGAACTTGTAATAGAAAAACAATTTGTAATGGTTAAAAAATTGCCAGCGTGTTTATATTTACTTGACGTAAGTGCAGCGGTAGGTGAGCTACTTGATGCGTGTAAAGCAAAACTTGAAAATATAGAAAATTGGTTAGAATGGCAAATGAAATGCGTGCCGACCCGATTTTATTTAAGCAATGTATTTTTAGCGCAACAAATGCGCTTACAAAATAATCCACAAACTATTGAACGCTTGCGTAAAAAAGCAGTTAAAATAGAGCTAAATCACTATTTAACGCAATTAGATTAAGGTATCAGTGTTGAGTAATTTACCAGTTATATTTTTAATGGGTCCAACTGCAGCAGGTAAAACAGCATTGGCAATCTCGCTGTGCGAGCATTTAAATACAGAAATAATCAGCGTAGATTCAGCGCTAGTGTATAAAGGTATGGACATTGGTACAGCAAAACCTGATGCCGAAGAATTAGCCAAAGCTCCGCATCATTTAATTGATCTACTTGACCCGAGTGAAACGTATTCAGTTGCAGATTTTAGGCGCGATGCAGTGCAAAAAATTGACGAATTTCACAGACAAGGTAAAGTGCCTGTATTGGTTGGAGGTACAATGCTGTACTTCAAATCTTTAATTGATGGTTTATCGCCATTACCTGAAGCAGATACAGAGATAAGAGCAGAGTTAGAAGCGCAAGCGAAAGAATTTGGCTGGCCTCATTTATATAAAGAATTAGTTAAAGTTGACCCAAAAGCAGCCGAAAAAATAAGTGAAAATGATTCACAAAGAATTAATCGGGCTTTAGAGGTTTACAGGTTAACTGGTAAGGCCATGACTGAGTTGCAAATGCAAAAACAGCCGGCTTTACCTTATACTTTTCATCAATTTGCGATTGCACCGCAAGAACGCAGTGAATTACACCGCCGAATTGAAGAAAGGTTTAAAATAATGATTGATCAGGGGTTTGAAAATGAAGTTTCGACCCTATATCTACGTAAGGATTTACACCCCAATATGCCTTCTATTCGTTGTGTTGGTTATAGACAAATGTGGGATTACCTTGCGGGTGAAACAAACCATGATGAAATGGTTTTTCGTGGCATCGCAGCAACACGTCAGCTGGCAAAACGGCAGTTAACGTGGCTTCGTAGTTGGCCTGATGTTACTTGGTTAACAACAGGCGACGAAGAAAACTTGCATCGTGTAGTAAGTTCGCTAAGCTAGTAGTAGTTGAATATTGTTTTTTATCAAATAAGTTCAGCCACTTAATTATAATAACACCTAGAACGAAGGAACAATAACATGGCAAAAGGCCAATCGTTACAAGACCCATTTTTGAATGCACTACGACGTGAGCGCATTCCAGTATCAATCTTTTTAGTAAATGGCATAAAATTACAAGGCAAAATTCAGTCATTTGACCAATTTGTTATTTTACTAGAGAACACCGTAAATCAAATGGTTTACAAGCATGCAATTTCTACAGTTGTCCCTGCTCGCGCAGTTAACTTCCAAGCAGTTCAAGGGAGTGAAGACACTGAAGAGGCAGAAGCTGGAAACTTTTAATTAGGAGCATAATGTTTGTTTGACCGCTATGAATCCGGCGAACAGGCAATTTTAGTTCATATCGACTTACCTAAAGAAGGAGATCGTGAAGATCTTCATGAATTAGAAATGTTGGTATCTTCTGCTGGTGTTAGTAGTTTGGCGGTTGTGCAAGGCAGCCGTCAAGCACCACATCCGAAACTATTCGTCGGTACCGGTAAAGCAGAAGAAATAGCTGAGATTGTCAAAATCCACAAAGCAGATGTCGTAATTTTTAATCATCAACTCAGGCCATCACAAGAGCGTAATTTAGAGCGCGTTTGTCAATGTCGTGTGCTTGATAGAACGACGCTAATTCTTGATATTTTTGCCCAGCGCGCACGTACCCACGAGGGTAAGCTGCAAGTTGAATTGGCTCAACTTCGCCATATGTCGACTCGATTAATTCGAGGCTGGACTCACCTCGAACGTCAAAAAGGCGGGATTGGTTTACGTGGCCCTGGTGAAACTCAACTTGAAACTGACAGAAGATTACTTCGTGCCCGTATCCAAAATATTCGTGCACGTTTAGCAAAAGTTGCAGTGCAACGTGAACAAGGTAGGCGAGCTCGTACTCGCAACGAAATACCTACAGTTTCATTAGTTGGTTATACCAATGCGGGTAAATCTACATTATTTAATCGAATTACAAATTCAGATGTATACGCGGCCGATCAGTTGTTTGCCACGCTTGACCCGACTCTACGTAAGCTTGAGTTAGGTGATGTTGGCCCTGTTATCTTAGCTGATACAGTGGGCTTTATTCGTCACCTACCACATGACTTAGTTGCTGCTTTTAAAGCAACGCTTACTGAAACTCGCGAAGCTGATTTGCAGTTACATGTAATTGATGCAGCAGACTCACGTCTGCAAGAAAATATTGAACAAGTACAATCGGTGCTTAAAGAAATTGAGGCCGACGAAGTACCACAGCTATTAATTTATAATAAAATTGATGCGCTGGATAACGTAAGCCCACGTATTGATCGAGACGACGAAGGCCAACCTATAAGAGTATGGCTTAGCGCTCAGACTGGTGAAGGGTGTGAATTACTTAGCGAGGCTATCAGTGAGTTACTAGCTAAGAAGATGTTTAACGAAACATTATTTCTTACGCCATTGTATGGTCGCTTAAGAGCTGCATTGTTCAGCTTAAATGCAGTGCATGAAGAGCAATTTGATGAGCAAGGTAATTGGCTGTTAGATGTTAGAATGCCAATGGTTGAGTGGAATCGTTTAATTAAAGAATTTGGTCCTGAAATTGCTGGTTTTATCAACCGTAATTAAAAATTGACGTTTTAATGTCGGTTTTTGTATGAGAAACGCGGTAGATTTGTTAGATTTAACACAATTTCCTAATTTATTTAGATAACAATGGAGTATAGCTATGGCCTGGAATGAACCGGGTAATAATGGCAATGACAAAGATCCGTGGAATAATAAAGGCGGACGTGATCAAGGCCCACCTGATTTAGACGAGGTGTTCCGCAAGTTTAGTAACAAGTTCAGCGGCTTATTTGGCGGGAAAAAATCCGGCAATAGTAGCGGCGGTGGACTTGGCGGAGCCGGTATTTCATTCATACTTATTATCGCCGTTATTGTATGGGCGTTAAGTGGTATTTATACGGTTAAAGAAGCCGAGCGTGGTGTGGTTCTACAATTTGGTAAATATGACCGAATTGCTGATCCTGGTTTGCGTTGGAAAATGACTTTCATCGAAACGGTAATCCCAGTAGATATTGAAGCAGTTCGTTCATTATCGGCTTCTGGTTTTATGCTTACTGAAGACGAAAACGTAGTGAGCGTTGAGTTTCAGGTGCAATACCGTGTTATTGACCCATACCTTTATGAATTTAGCGTAACTAACGCTGATAGTAGCTTAGAAGAAGCGCTAGACAGTGCACTGCGTTATGTTGTGGGCCATGCAAAAATGGACCAAGTATTAACTAATGGCCGTGAGGTTGTTCGTCAAAATACATGGGATGAGCTTAATAAGATTATCGAACCATATAACTTAGGTTTAATTGTTACTGACGTGAACTTTAAAGACTCTCGTCCACCAACTGAAGTTAAAGATGCATTTGATGATGCAATTGCTGCACAAGAAGATGAAGAACGTTTCATCCGTGAAGCAGAAGCATATGCTCGTGAAATTGAACCGCGTGCTCGTGGTCAAGTAACGCGTATGACTCAAGAAGCGGAAGGTTATCAAGAGCGCATTACATTGGAAGCACAAGGTGAGGTAGCTCGCTTTGAAAAGCTTTTACCTGAATATCAAGCAGCTAAAGAAGTTACTCGTGAGCGCTTATACATTGATGCAATGGAAGAAGTGTTAGGGAGTAGTTCTAAAATATTGGTTGATGTTAAAGGCGGCAATAACATGATGTATTTACCTCTTGATAAAATCATGGACAAGCAAGGAACCGCAACACGAGTTGCACTTCCAAGTTCAAGTGATATTCAAGACTTACGTAATAAAGTTAATACGTCGCGCAATAGCTCTGTTAATAGTGGCAATGACCGCTTTAACAACGACCGCTTCAATGATGGGAGATAATCATAATGAAAAACTTTAGTTTAGTAATACTATTAGCTGCCATTGTTATGTCTTTCTCATCGGTATTTGTTGTACCTGAAGGGCAAAAAGCAATTGTAATGTTATTCAGTAAAGTACAAAAAGATAGCGACGATAAAGCGATTGTATATGGCCCAGGCCTACAATTTAAAGTTCCATTTTTTAGCCAAGTACGTCGTATTGATGCACGTATTCAAACGCTAGATGGTGCACCAGATCGCTTTGTTACTAGCGAGAAAAAAGACTTAATTGTTGATTCGTTTGTAAAATGGCGCGTTAATGACTTTAGTGCTTTTTACTTACGTGCTCGTGGCGATAAGCAATATGCTGAAACGCTACTTAAGCAAAAAGTAAACAATGGTCTTCGTACAAACTTTGGTACACGTACAATTCGCGAAATTGTATCAGGTGAGCGTAGCGAGTTGATGGAAGAAGCGTTAGTACAAGCATCTGAAAGTGCACGTGAGCTAGGTATTGAAGTACTAGACGTACGTGTTAAGCAAATCAACCTACCACAAGAAGTGAGTAGCTCTATTTACCAACGTATGCGCGCTGAGCGTACTGCGGTTGCAAAAGAGCACCGCTCTGAAGGTCAGGAAAAAGCAGAGACTATTCGTGCGGGAGTTGACCGTCGAGTAACTGTAATGCTTGCTGATGCTGAGCGTAATGCACGTTCTGTACGTGGTCAAGGCGATGCTGATGCTGCAGGCATTTATGCTAATGCGTACAACAAAGACCCTGAGTTCTTTAGTTTTGTACGTTCGCTGGAAGCTTACAAAAAGACTTTTAAAGATAAGCAAGATGTTATGTTGCTTTCACCAGATAGCGACTTCTTCCAATATATGAAAGGCGCTAAAGCTCAATAGACTTTACGTTAATTATTTAAAAGTTAAAAAGCCTCGCATTTGCGGGGCTTTTTGTTAAATACAAACTAGTGCGTTAAATCACTGTTATTTATGTGGTTATTGGTCAATATTTGGATATAACAATTGCCCGCAGAAAAAATAAGCTGAACAGGGGTGATCTTTACTTTAGTTTTCTGGTAAAATCTCGTCCTAATTTTCTCTAAGTGAATTTACGATGGGTAAAAACGTTGTTGTATTAGGCACCCAATGGGGTGACGAAGGAAAGGGTAAGGTAGTTGATCTCCTTACAGACAAAGCATCTTTAGTAGTTCGTTATCAAGGTGGCCACAATGCGGGTCATACTTTAGTTATCGAAGGTGAAAAGACGGTTCTACACCTTATTCCATCGGGTGTATTACGTGACAATGTTAAATGTGTGATTGGTAATGGTGTAGTTTTATCACCAGAAGCGCTAATGAGAGAAATTGGCATGCTTGAAGAGCGCGGCGTACCAGTACGCGAGCGTCTTTTAATAAGTGAAGCATGTCCGCTAATCTTGCCTTTCCATGTTGCATTAGATGTAGCCCGCGAAACAGCTCGTGGCGATAAGCCTATTGGTACAACTGGCCGTGGAATCGGTCCTGCGTACGAAGATAAAGTAGCACGTCGTGGTTTACGCGTAGGCGATTTATTTAATCCTGAAGTATTTGCAGCTAAATTAAAAGAAGTGCTTGAGTACCACAACTTCACTTTAGTTAACTACTACAAAGTAGATGCTGTAGATTTCCAAAAAACGTTTGATGATGCAATGGCTGTTGCTGATATCTTAAAAGCAATGGTTGTAGATGTAACTGAGCTTTTAGATCAAACGCGTTTAGCAGGCGAAAACATTTTATTTGAAGGTGCACAAGGTACGTTACTTGATATAGATCACGGTACTTACCCTTATGTAACATCTTCAAACACTACCGCTGGTGGCGTTGCGACTGGTGCAGGTTTTGGTCCATTAAACCTTGATTACGTTTTAGGTATTATTAAAGCGTACACTACACGTGTTGGTTCAGGTCCTTTCCCTACAGAGCTTTACGACGGTCTTGATAAACAAGATCCAGTTGGTAAGCACCTAGGTGATAAAGGCCATGAGTTTGGCGCTACAACAGGTCGACTTCGTCGTACTGGTTGGTTAGATGCAGTGGCTATGCGCCGTGCAGTTCAAATCAATAGTATTTCAGGTTTTTGTTTAACTAAGCTTGATGTTTTAGATGGCTTAGAAACACTTAAAATCTGTACTGGTTACAAGCTTGAAGATGGCACAGTTACTAACGTAACACCATTAGCGGCCGAAGGTTACGATAAAGTAACACCAGTATACGAAGAAATGCCAGGTTGGTCAGAAAACACTGTTGGTGTAACGAGTCTTGACGGTTTACCAAAAGCTGCGATTGACTACATCAAACGTATTGAAGAAATTACGGGTGTTCCAATTGATATTATTTCTACAGGTCCTGACCGTGTAGAAACTATGGTGCTTCGCAATCCGTTTGCGTAATTACCATTAGATTAAAAAAAGCTGCTTCGTGCAGCTTTTTTTGTGTCTAAAATTCACCTTGGAACGATCTTTGTATATTATTTAATAAGTTTATTTATATAAGTGGTGAATATGCGTTTATTTAATCGTAATTGCGTACTAAGGCTTTCGTTAATAACGCTGTCTTTATTTATTGCAACCAACAGCTTAGCTACAGAAAGCCCTGCTGCTGTGCCGCTGTATACAGAATCAGAGCTAATTGCGTTAATAAATAAAAATACGCATTTAGCGCGCGTAAAGGCAGATGATTGCCAGTTGGTGCAAGATATAGAAGCACGAGCCAATAAAATGGCATTGCCGTCTTATCAATTTTTATACGGCGATATGCTGGCTTATAACGTGTGCGTTGATCGCAATGTAGAGTTAGGTGTGTATTACATGCGAAAAGCAGCTGAGCAAGGCTTAGCGGCAGCGCTAGAGCAATTGGGACGATACTACGACACTGGTCGTTTAGTTCAACAAGATAAAGCAATGGCAATTACATATTTGCGTGAAGCGTCGTCGCAAGGCAATTTAAAGGCACAACTGCGTTTAGTTAAACTATTTAATGACGGTTTTGGAAGTCCACGTGATTTTGAAGATGCTTATCGTTGGCTATTTAATTCTATGGTGGCAGATAAAGCGACTCATAATAAAATTGAGCGAGCGCTGACTAAGTTAGCGCAAAAAATGCCAGATAGTGTGGTTGCTCGAGCTCGCCTTCCTATTTAATGGCTTTTAAAAAACAAAACCCTAACTTTTTAAGTTAGGGTTTTTGAGTTTTTACAGGTAGTAAAAGTGTTTAACTTTCTTCTTTAGCCTTTGTTTGCGGGTCTTTTAAAACCGACATTTTAGGCGGCTGTAATGCAACAACGCGTTCGCCTTCTTGCGGCGGTTTTTCCATGTTAATTGTAAATGGTCTTAGCTTAATTGGTGTATCGTCATCACTGTCTTTATCACCTTTGAGAATAAATAAAGGGATAGCCTCAGGGTTCATTTCTAAGTATTGTTCCCAGCTAAACTCATCCGAGATACGTGTTGAACTAACCTTACCGCCTTTAGCTATAATACTGCTTAAACGTGCATACGAGCCTTCGTCTCCAAACAGTATTTGTCTAGATAAAAACGTTGCGCTGTCTTTATTTGCTTTTGCATGCGACGTTGATGAGCGTAGCGAAAATACATTTTTTTCATTAAGTAAATGAGAAAAGTATTGAACACCTAATGCATTATGATGACGATTTGGCGATAATGCTAATACACTACGAATCGTTGTTAGAGGTAAGTAGCGTTCAGCATGCTCTGATTGCGGGTTACCATAATAACAAGCTAAACCATCCATACGTGCCATTCTGCAGTTTTCCCATGCAGGATCTGACAGGTGAACAGGAATGTTTTGCTCTTGTAAGCCACGGCCGATTGCACGCGATACATGGTTTGCACCAATAATTAATATTGTATTTGGCGATGGCTGGCGTACACCTAATAGCTTGGCAACAGGAATGGCGGTTAAGCTCTGTAGTACAACGGTAATTATAATTACTGTAAATATGAGAGGTACCATTTTTTCAGCATCAGCAACACCAGACTCCATCATGCTAAGCGCAAATACCGACCCAACGGCTGCGGCGACTATACCGCGTGGAGCTATCCAGGCAAGTACCAAACGAGACTTCATTGGTAAGTCAGTACCAAATGTAGAAATAGCAATACACAGTGGACGAGCAACAAAAAGCACGATAGCTAAAAATATAAATACATCGCTGTCGAGCATCATTAAATCAGAGAGCTGTAAGCGTGCTGCAAGTAAAATAAACAGCGTTGATATTAATATCATCGACAAGTCTTCTTTAAACTCAAGTACAGAATCTATTTCTAAATCGTCTTGGTTAGCAAGCCAAATGCCAAATACAGTCACTGCTAATAGGCCTGATTCATGGCTTAAATAGTTTGATACAGAAAAACTAATGAGTACTAATGCCAATATACCAAACTTATGTAATTCAAATGGTAGCCATTCGCGACGCATTAATAGTGTTGTTAACCAACCAGCAGCAACACCAATACTTAATCCAACACCGAGGGTTTTAACTAAGGCAATAATAGTGTGGCTAAATACTTCGCCTTGGCCTACAAGCATTACGGCTTCAAATACTAATACAGCGAATAATGCGCCGATTGGGTCTATTACAATACCTTCCCATCGAAGTATGCGGTCAATGTCTTGTGTGGGGCGCATTGAGTTTAATAGCGGTGCTATAACAGTAGGGCCTGTTACAACTAGCACTGCACCTAATACCGCAGCTACACGCCAATTAAGTTCAAGCAACCAATAGGCGCTGAGGCTAATAATAATACAGGTAGTAAGCATGCCGATGGAGCAAAGGTTTCTTACAACTTTTCCGATTCCTTTTAGCTCTCTGAAATGCAGAGTTAAGGATCCTTCAAATAAAATGATGGCAACACTTAGTGATACAACTGGAAACAGTAAATCACCTAATAATGCATCAGGGTCTAAAACACCACTAAATGGTCCAAGTAAAAGACCAGTAAGCAATAAGAAAAGAATAGCGGGCACTCTAAAAGCCCACGCGACCCATTGGGCAAGCACAGAGCAAAGTGCGATACCGGCTATGTAAATTGCTGACATAGATTAAGAATTCCTTATTTATGACGGTTTGTTCAAAAGTATAACTTTTGTTAATTATTAATACAGGGGTATACACGGGAAATTCAAATATTACTAATCAATTTTAGCTGCTTATAGAAGATTAGTAGGGGTTTTGTGCCCATCCCCTATGACGGACATGATTTCAAAGTGACTTTGGTTGATAGCAATGGAGATAGAGTTGCTGGCGGATATAGCGTAGCAGTTTCCACTTCTATCTTTAATGCAGGCACTTATTATTGGGAAGTTGAAAATAAAACAACAACTGGATCTACTTATGGTGGAATTACTTATGAAGTAAGATCTGGTGGCTAGTTAAACTTTCTATTAACGACTCAGCCCTATGAGTCGTTAATAGAAAACAATCTAAAATAAAAGCTTAAGTTTTATAAAATTATGTCGATAAAAGAAAACGACATATGAAAAAGGATTTTTATGAAAATCAGCACCAATCTACTACCTACTCTATTTGAAAGTAAAATATCTATTTTTACAAACAGTGATGATGAAAAAATAAAAAGCTTTTCTACTAAAACAAGCGAAAGTGGCTTAAAAATTAATATAAACACAACTCACCTTGATCCTAAAGTTAAAGAAAAAAAAGACAATAATGCTTTTGATTCATCATTAATTGAGGGAAGTGCATATGAAAAAGTATTTAAAAAAGAAGAGCTCAACTTTTCGTAAGCGTCTAGCGAACCACACCTAGCATCGATGTTCTGATTATCTAAAAATACCTGCTCAATGATAAATTCGGAGCAGGTGATGAAAACTTACAGAACAAGCGCACAGTGGCAGC